>JAZUCN010000215.1:0-4511 GCA_045639205.1 Oscillospiraceae bacterium
AAGGCCTTTTCTGCTTCCACGCTATGCATAGGATCTTCGATGACATCTGTCAGCAATTGTGCAATTCTGCGAAGCCGCGTCCTGTCTGCCGCCTGTTTTTCTGTTTCCGACTGCATCAAAGCATCGGAGAGCTGGATTTCATACTTCCAGCAGTTTGCAAAATCCTGCAGCAGCGACTGCGGATCGGGAATGTGCTTTGCATAAAGAGGAACGGATTGACTGTTGGGGTTGGAAATGTATCGATAAACGATATGGGGAACATAAGCAATTCGCTGGGAATGGATCATGAGAAAGAGCTTTTGCAGGCGATCTTCTCCAACCGTCATTTTTTTCTCCTGTTCAAGGACAAAAGCATGTTCCATAACTGCCCGACGGATCAAGCAGCAACACATCGTGTTGAGCGCTCCGGACATGAAAATATCCATGAGAAGCTTTCGCTCTTTGCCTGCAAACACCCGAATGCCTTCGCAGTCTTTCATTACCTTGTGAATCCGCAGCTGTCCGGTCTGCGGATTCTCCATCTGGTAGTCCATGAGGTACAGATCTGCCCCGACGGAAGTGATTTCCGACAAAGCTTGATTCAGCGCATTTGGCATCAGCATATCATCTGCGTCTACATAGAAGAGATATTCTCCCCTTGCCTCACGAGCACCTCGAAGCCGCGCCGACAGACTGCCTCCGTTTTCCTTATATACATAGCGGATGCGGTCTGCCCATTGCTGTTGAAGCGCGAGGCAAATTTTTTCGGTCGAATCCGAGGAGCCATCATTGACCAAAATGATCTCATACTCCCATGACGGTTCTGCGGCAATGACAGACGCCACACAATCACCCAGCATAGCCGCACAGTTATACGCGGGAATAATGATACTAAGCATTAAGGATCTTTCTTCCAAGGGATTTCACACCTTTCGCTCCGTCTGAAGCTTGATTTATCCATCTTGATGGTAACTGCGCGTCCACCTTTGACAGCGACGCGGAATTTTGGTTTTTTCCGGGTTTTGCTGTGAAATGGTCACAAAAACCCACAACATATCGCATAAATTGTATTGCAAAGCACGCAAAAAGTCAAGGGCTCCACATAGAGCGGCTTCTTGTATTTTATCTCTGATTTACGGTGTGCGCGGCCAGTCCAAATTCCTGCAAAAAGTGCCTGCACAACGGTGCAGGCACGGGTTTATTTGCCGTTAAAACTTTTGCAGTACGGCCGCAGGGTGCAGTTGGCGCAATCGGGATTGCGCGCGGTGCAGACGGCTCTGCCGTGAAGCACGATGCGGTGGCAGAAGTCGGACGATTCGTCCGCAGGCAGGATTTTGCGCAGCTGTTGTTCTACTTTTTCGGGCTCTTTGCCCTCGCTCAGGCCCAGTTTTCCGCAGATGCGGATGCAGTGCGTATCGCAGACAACCGAGCCCGGCACACTGTAAAGATCGCCAAGCAGCAGATTTGCTGTCTTGCGTCCGACACCGGGAAGCGACAAAAGTTCTTCCATGGTGGCGGGGACTTTGCCCGCAAAGCGGTCGCGGAGCATCTGACAGGCGAGAACGATATCTTTTGCTTTTTGGCGGAAGAAGCCGCAGGAGTGGATATATTCTTCAACCTCGGAAACATCCGCCTCGGCGAATGCCTCGAGCGAGGAAAAGCGCGCGAAGAGCGCAGGCGTGATGAGGTTGACGCGCGCGTCGGTGCACTGCGCGGACAGGCGCACGGCAATCATTAACTCGTAGTCTTTTTCATACTGGAGTGCGCAGGCAGGGTCGGGATAGGCAAGCTTCAAAGCCTCGATGACAGCCAAAGCGCGTTGTTTGTTGTTCATGGGATGACCTCCCGTTCGACATTTTTTTCAGTATAGCACATGGAGCACGAAAAAGGGAAGCAGGCTTGTATTTGATGGGAAAATTTCGTATAATAGGGAAAACACAATCAGGAGGTGAAAATCATGTATCAGCCGCTGGCAGACCTGCTTCGTCCGACAAGCCTGGAGGATGTTTGCGGGCAATCGCATATCTTGGGCGAGAACGGACTTTTGCGCCGCATTATTGACTCGGGCAGTGTGCCGAACATGATTTTCTACGGCCCGTCGGGCACAGGTAAGACGACAGTTGCAAACCTCATCGCCGCAAAGACCCAACGCAAACTCTGCAGGCTCAACGCAACGACCGCCTCTTCTGCCGATATCAAGGAGATTTATGCCCAGTTGGATACCTTTATGGCTCCCAATGGTGTGCTCTTGTATCTCGACGAGATCCAGTATTTTAACAAAAAACAGCAGCAGACCCTGCTTGAGTACATTGAAAACGGTAAAATCACGCTGATTGCCTCCACGACGGAAAATCCCTATTTCTATGTTTATAACGCCATTCTCTCGCGCTCGACGGTCTTTGAGTTCCGCTCCATCTGCCCCGAAGAGGCGATGCGCGCGATTCGTCGCGCGGTAAAGTTCCTCGAGGAGAAAAACGGCGCGCAGGCGCAGATGGAAGATGGCGTGCTCGAGCATATTTCCTATGCCTGCGGCGGAGATATCCGCAAGGCAATGAACGCGGTGGAACTGCTGTTTTCGGCAGGCATGGACCGCGAGGGAAATGTCCGCTTGACGCTGGAAGATGCCAAGGCGGTGTCCCAGCGCGCGGCGATGCGCTATGACAAAGATGGCGATGACCATTATGATTGCCTGTCGGCGCTGATGAAGTCCATCCGCGGCTCGGACCCTGATGCTGCGATCCACTATCTGGCGCGGTTTTTGGAGGCGGGCGATTTGGCACCTGCGTGCAGACGCATTTTGTGCTCGGTGTGCGAGGATATTGGCCTTGCCTATCCGCAGGCGATTCCCATTGTGAAGGCATGCGTCGACAGCGCGCTGCAACTCGGACTTCCCGAGGCGCGGCTTCCACTTGCCGACGCGGTGATTCTGCTTGCAACCGCACCGAAGTCCAACTCGGGCTATATGGCAATCGCTGAAGCGATGGCAGATATCAAGAACGGTAAGAGCGGGCCGATTCCGCGTGAACTTCAGAATGTGCACGCAGACGGCACGGGCTTTGAACGCGAGCAGGGGTATCTGTATCCGCACAGTTATCCCAATCACTGGGTCAAACAGCAGTATCTGCCGGATGAACTCAAAAATCGGCAGTACTATGTCTACGGCGAAAATAAGGCAGAGCAGGCCGCTAAACGCTACTGGGATGAGATTAAAAAGCCATAAGAGGTATATCCATGGATGTTCGGCTTCAGGATATTTTAATTATGAAAAAAGAGCATCCGTGCGGCAGTCGCGAATGGCTGGTGCTCCGTACGGGTATGGATTTTCGCCTGCGCTGTCAAGGCTGTTCGCATGAGGTGATGCTTCCGCGCAGTAAGGCAGAAAAAAACATCAGGCAAATCGTGCGCGATGGCGTGGCGCAGGCAGGCAAATAGACGAAAACAGACGAGAGAAGGTCGCAATTCTGAAACGGAATTGCGACCTGTTTTTTATGCCTGCAGGAGTATACTTTGTCCATCGGCGGGAGGTGAAGCGGTGACAGTATATCTCGATGGGCTCTTTGCGCTCAATGCCTGCATCAATTATCTGATGCTCCTCGGCAGTGCGCGCCTTGGTGGCGGCGAGATTCGCATCAGACGGATGGCGGCGGCCGCGTGCCTTGGGGGAATTTACGCCGCGCTGGCGATGGTGCCTGCACTCGGCTTTTTGCAGAGCATCCCGATGCGGATGGTGGTGCTGGCGCTGATGCTTTTGTGCGCGTTTGGATACAGACGGCGCACCGTGCGTTTGGGGCTGTTATTTGTGGCACTGGCATTCTGCTTCGGCGGTGCGGTGCTCGTGTGCACGCAGGTGTTTCGGACAGGGCTGATGGTTGTTGGAAACAGCATCTACTATCCCGTCAGTTTTTGGGGACTTTTGACGCTTGCGGCGCTGGTTTATCTCGTGTGCAGGCTCGTCTTTGGGGCGTTGGCGGAGCACAGCGCGCGGCAGTTTGAAACCTTGGAACTGGAACTCAATGGCGTGCAGGTGCGCTTGCGGGCGCTTCATGACACAGGAAACACTTTGCGCGACCCCATGACAAACGAGCAGGTGACGGTGGTACACTGGCAGGTGCTCTCGCGTCTGCTTCCGCAGGAGCACTTGAGGCGTGAAGCATTCGATGCACCTGCCGAGCTTGTGCAGAGCCTGTCTGCGTGTTACCCCGATTTGCGCTTTCGACTCATCGCGTATCATGCCGTCGGCACACAGCATGGACTGCTCATGGCAGTGCGCTGTACGCGCAAACTGAAAAACGGAAAGCAGGGGCAGATTTTGGTGGCATTTTCCCCGACGGCCATTTCGGACGGGGGGAATTTTGAGGCATTGATGGGAGGAACGGAATGAACCAGACACGCGGCTTCTTTTTGGAAATCTTGCGGCTTCTTTTTCCTGCGAAAATTATGTACATCGGCGGCAGTGATGTTCTGCCACAGCCGCTCAAGCCCGAGCAGGAACAGGCGCTTCTTGCCGCGCTTGCCGCAGGCGATGAGGAGGC
>JAZUCN010000216.1:0-1941 GCA_045639205.1 Oscillospiraceae bacterium
TATCGCCTGCGCCATTAGCCGTAGTCGCCATGAGTGACATCGCTGCTGCGATGAAACCGAGCATTGCCTTTTTCATATCTGCACCTTTCATTTCTTCAAATTGCCTTTCTTTGCCGCGTCCATGAGGATTCGCGCACGGACGGTCGCCATCGCGTCCTCGTACTTCGCTTTGTTTCTTGAAAATTAGCGGTTTTCATGTAAAGCTCAGCACGCGGAATCGCGTACACAGCCCTGTCGACAGCCTCGGCAGGTGTACTCCCTGCGCCAACGCGCTGGAGGGGAATCTTGCTCAACTCCGCATCACCCGATGCGTGTGAACCTTCCGATCGTCATCTGTACCACGACCGATATGTCAAAGATCATATTTCAGAAAATCATCTTTCCTGGAAAACAAGGCAAATAATAGCATTTACAGGTATCAAAAGCAAGCGTGAAGTTGACTTACACAATCTGCTATTACTTCAAAAATGTCATTACGAGATTGACCATAAGCTCTTTCTCTGTTGGCTTAGAGCTGGCAATCATCACCGTGAGCGCCACGAGCGTGTGGTCTGCAATGCGCTTGGAGCCATCCTTGCGTAAAAGCAGTTTGTTCCGCTTCAAAAAATACAGGAAGAGACCAGCGGCAATGCGCTTATTGCCGTCCGAGAAGCCATGATTCTTCGTGACAAGATACAAAAGGTTCGCAGCCTTCTCCTGTGCAGAAGGATAAAGATCCTGACCTCCGAACGATTGATACACCGCCCCAAGAGCAGACTTGAACGAACCATCCTTCTCATTGCCGAACAATGGCGAATCTGCGGCGAATTTCATGCCATCAATAAATTTCCGGCAATCTTCGTATGTAAGTTCCACCGATCTGCCTTTGACCTTTGGCTTATTGATGGTCTGATGATCATAGCCATCCAGCAAATCAAGCGCCATTGAATAGGTTTTTACCACATCCAGCACCTGTTCGGCATCAAGGCTATTTGAAACACGCTTCATTATCTCGACAGTCTGCCCGAGCTGACGAAGACGGTTTTGGTTTATGGCCACTCCCTTAACGAGATATTCCTTCAAAACGCTCGTCGCCCAACGGCGAAACTCCACACCACGCTGCGATTTAACGCGATAACCTACAGAAATGATGACATCCAAATTGTAGCAGTCAATTTCCTGGATGCGGGTTTTACCAGGAATTGCACCATGGGGAGTGACCATTGCAAATTTTGCACTGGTCACTTTTGGATCAATTTCCCCTTCTGCAATTGCATTTTTAACATGTCTAAAAACAACCGACTTGTCCTTTTCAAACAACTCCGACATTTGCAGCAATGACAGCCACACCGTATCGACATCAACGGACACCGGCAACGCGACCTTGCCGTCTTTCGATTCGAACAAAACTATCTCATTCTTATCCATAAGAGCTTTTAAAGGATGCTTCACGATCCTTCTCAGGATTCCGCAGTTCCTCTTTTCACCGTGCATTGTGCCACGGTTGGTCAAAGGTTTCGCCCTTTCGGGCTGGTAGCGGATTAATGGGCAATCCACCTCTATAAAGATCAACTTTTTCAGCCCTCACCAAGCCCATTTGGTGAAAACAAGGCGAATAATAGCACTTACAGGCATCAAAAGCAAACGAAAAGTTGGCGATGACGCAATGCGGCGGTCGCGGGGCGACCGCCCTACCGTTTATGGTGCGCACAACGGGATGGACGCAGTTTACTGAGTCCGTACAGTGACAGCGGTTACCTGCGTAGCTGGCATGGGGTCAACATTAATACTGACCACACCTCAGCATTAATACTGACACTCCCTCAGGTATAATGCAGAACGAGCTTTCTTTTAGGTGAAGGAAGGATTCGTTCTTTGACAATTGAAGATGGTACGACTTGCAAACATATCAACACGCTCGCTTGCGTCGTAAAGCGCCGCGCGCGTTGATATGTTCACAAG
>JAZUCN010000217.1:0-5343 GCA_045639205.1 Oscillospiraceae bacterium
TCCTTGCTATGTTTTTTCTTATGTTAACATAATCCGCATAAAAAGTAAATGTATTTTTCTTCCGTCTGTAAAGGTTTTTCTCTTGACAAACCCGACATTATCCGCTATGATAGTCGAGCTGTAAAGGCAAATGCCTTGTCGCTTTGGAGGATTGTCCATGAAACATGACGCGCTGTCGATGTCGCTGTTGTATGATTACTATGGCGAATTGCTCACCGAAAAGCAGAAGGCATGCTTCGATTTGTACTACAATCAGGATTTGTCCTTGAGCGAAATCGCACAGGAAGCAGGCATCTCCCGACAGGGTGTACATGATACCCTTCTTCGCGCAGAGGCACTTTTGCGCACCATGGAGCAGACCACAGGCTGTATCAGCCGTGACAGGCGCGTGCAGGAAGCACTCGAGGAAATCTCCTCTGCCGCGAAAGCCTTACAGCAGCAGCCGAACTCTGCCGCGCTCGCAAAGACGATTCTCGATGCGGTCGCACGGATAAAGGAGTAAGACATGGCATTTGAATCCCTTACTGAAAAACTCTCTGCCGCGTTTAAAAAACTGCGCGGTAAGGGTCGTTTGAGCGAGGCGGACGTCAAAGAGTCGATGCGCGAGATTCGTCTGGCACTGCTCGAGGCGGACGTCAGTTATAAAGTTGTCAAAGACTTTACGAAAAAAGCCACCGAGCGTGCTGTCGGCACGGACGTGCTCGAGAGTCTCAGCCCCGCGCAGATGATTGTCAAAATCGTCAACGAAGAGCTGACCGCCCTCATGGGCAGCGACAATCAAAAGCTCTACATGGCATCTCAGCCGCCCACCGTCGTGATGATGGTCGGTCTGCAGGGTGCAGGTAAAACGACCAATGGCGCGAAGCTTGCAGGCTTGTTTAAAAAACAAGGCAGGCGCCCGCTTCTCGTCGCGTGCGATATTTATCGCCCTGCCGCCATTACGCAGTTGCAGGTTGTCGGTCGTCAGCTGGATATCCCCGTCTTTGAGATGGGGCAGGCAGACCCCGTTGAGATTGCCAAGGCCGCCATTGAGCACGCCGTACGCCACGGAAACGATATGGTCTTCCTCGATACGGCAGGTCGCCTGCACGTTGACGAAGCGCTCATGCAGGAGCTCAAGTCCATCAAAGCCGCCGTCAAGCCGCAGGAAATCCTGCTTGTGGTCGACGCGATGATTGGTCAGGACGCGGTCAATGCCGCGCAGAGCTTCAACGACGAGCTCGATATTGATGGTGTTCTGCTGTCGAAGCTCGATGGCGACGCACGAGGCGGCGCGGCGCTTTCCATCCGCGCGGTCACAGGCAAGCCCATCAAGTTCATCGGCATGGGCGAAAAACTCGACCAAATCGAGCCCTTCCATCCCGAGCGCATGGCATCGCGCATCCTCGGCATGGGCGATGTGCTGACACTCATTGAAAAGGCAGAAGCCGCTTTCGACCAAAAGAAAGCCGAAGAGCTTGAGCAGAAGCTTCGCAAAAACAAATTCACGCTTGCTGATTTCTATGACCAGCTTGTGCAGGTCAAGAGCATGGGAAGCTTGCAGGATATCGCAGGCATGATGCCTGGCATGGGTCAGCTCAAAAATGTTGAGGTCGACGAAAAAGCCCTCGCGCGCACGGAAGCGATCATCCAATCGATGACGCCGCAGGAACGCGAAAATCCCGCCTGCCTCAACCACAGCCGTAAACGCCGCATTGCCGCAGGCGCAGGCGTAAAGGTCGAGCAAATCAACCAGCTTCTAAAGCAGTTTGATATGATGAACCGCATGATGAAGCAGTTCTCTTCCCCGGGCGCGGCAAAGAAGATGAAGAAAATGAGCCGCATGGGCGGCATGGGTGGCTTCCCGGGTTTCCCCGGTATGTAACCGTCGTTTCAGCAATACGCTTTACGAATAAAAAGAAAGATAAAAATTTTTGGAGGAAAATATCATGGTTAAAATCAGACTCAGAAGAATGGGCGCAAAGAAGGCTCCTTTCTATCGCATCGTTGTTGCAGATTCCCGTTCGCCGCGTGATGGCCGCTGCATCGAAGAGATCGGCACCTATGATCCGCAGAACAACTCTGCTGTCACCGTTGACGTCGAAAAGGCTCAGCAGTGGATCAAGAACGGCGCACAGCCCACCGACACCGTCCGTGCACTTCTGAAGAAGGCTAACGTTCTCTAATTTCCCGAAGGAGTTATCGACATGAAGGAACTTTTGCTGTATATGGCAAAGAACTTGGTCGACAATCCCGATAAGGTCGAAGTGAACGAAATTGAAGGCGAAATCACCACACTCGAGCTTCGGGTCTGCCCCGAAGACATGGGCAAACTGATCGGCCGCCAGGGTCGCATTGCCAAGGAGATTCGCACCATTATCAAGTCCGTCGCCCAGCGCAACGGAAAAAAGGTCTGCGTGGACATTGTTGACTGAACAAAAAAGCGGTTACCCGTTGGGTAGCCGCTTTTTTGCTCTTGTACCGCAGAGAAAAAGGCGGTATACTAAAGAAAAATGCCCCTTTTCGGAGGATCCTATGAAAAAACAGTATCTCGAACTCGGTCAGATTGTCAGCACTCACGGTCTGCGCGGGGAATTCAAACTCCTGCCGTGGACGGACGATCCCGAATTTGCACTCGATTTCAAAACCGTCTATCTTGGCGGCAAGCCCATGCGCGTAGAAAGCGCGCGCGTGCAGAAAACCTGCGTGCTGATGAAACTGGCAGGCATCGACGATGTGGATGCGGCGGCGGCTCTGCGCGAGCAGGTCGTGATGATTAACCGCGACGATGCAAACCTTGATGAAGGCGCGGTGTTCATTTCCGACCTCATCGGTCTTCCCGTGCTGGCAGACGGTGTGCAGATCGGCACCGTCACTGACATCCTGCAAAGACCTGGCAACGACGTGTATATCGTAAATGGCGAACATGAATACCTCATCCCCGCCGTCAGCGAGTATATCCTCGAGCGCAATATTGACGAGGGCTTTGTGCGCGTAAAACTGATTGAAGGAATGCGTACCGATGAGATTTGATATCATGACACTCTTCCCTGATGCGGTCGATGCCATGATGCACGAGAGCATCCTCGGCAGAGCGCAGAAAAAGGGGCTTATCACCATTCGTTCGCACCAAATCCGCGACTATACCGCCAACAAGCAGAACCAGGTCGATGACTACCCCTACGGAGGCGGTCATGGCGCGGTGATGCAATGTGACCCCTTGTATCGCTGTTGGTCTGCCATCTGCGATGAGATCGGCGAACCTGTGCACACCATCTACCTCTCGCCCTGCGGCGGCGTGTTCAATCAGCAAAAAGCGCGCGAGTTGCGCGAGCAACACCAAAACATCATCCTCGTGTGCGGACATTACGAGGGCATCGACCAGCGCTTCATCGACGAATGTGTCGATGAGGAAATTTCCGCAGGCGACTTCGTGCTCACAGGCGGCGAACTACCTGCCATGATGGTTGCCGACGCAGTCTGCAGGCTTGTACCGGGCGTGCTCGGTGATGAAGAGTGCTTTACAGACGAGAGCCATTGGGACGGTCTGTTAGAGTATCCGCAGTACTCGCGCCCCGACGAATGGCACGGCATGCGCGTGCCCGAAGTCCTGCTTTCGGGCAATCATCAGCTCGTTGACCGCTGGCGCAAAAAGCAGTCGATTCTTCGCACGATGCGCATGCGCCCCGATATGTTCGCGAAGCTGAAATTCCCCTACAAAACACGGGCAGAGAAGAAATTCATCGCCGAACTGGAGGAAGAAGATGAACAGTTCCGCAATCGAGAAGCTAAAAACCTGGATTACAGAAAGTGAGAACATCGTCTTCTTTGGCGGCGCCGGCGTGAGTACGGAATCGGGCATCCCCGATTTCAGAAGCACCGACGGGCTGTATCATCAGCGCTTTGACTATCCGCCCGAGCAGATTCTCAGCCACAGCTTTTTCCACCACCATACGGACTATTTTTACCGCTTCTACCGCGAGAAAATGCTTCCGCTCGAGGCAGAACCCAATGCCGCACACAAAAAAATTGCCGAACTTGAACAGCGCGGCAAACTCAAAGCCGTCATCACGCAGAACATTGACGGTCTGCACCAAAAAGCAGGCAGTAAAACCGTCTATGAACTGCATGGCTCGGTGCATCGCAATTACTGCACCGCCTGCGGCGCGTTTTACGATGCGCAGTTTATCCATGACAGCCGTGATGTGCCGCGCTGCACCTGCGGTGGGCTCGTCAAACCCGATGTAGTTTTGTATGAAGAGGCGCTCGACGATGCCTGCGTTGAAGGCGCGATCCATGCCATCTCGAAAGCAGATATCCTCATCGTCGGCGGCACCTCGCTCACGGTCTACCCTGCCGCGGGCTTCCTGCGCTACTACCGCGGGAATAAGCTCGTGCTCATCAACCGCGACGAAACACCCTATGACAGCCAAGCCGCGCTCATCTTCCGCGAACCCATCGGTCAAGTTCTCGCGCAAATTTCATAAGAAAAAACCCCCGAAGCATCGCTTCCGGGGTTTTGGTTTGCAATTTAGATGCTCACGCCGGCCTTTTCGAGGATAACGGGAACATTCTTTTCTGCGCCGATGGCCATGATATGTACGCCGTCGCAGAGCTTCTCGTCCTTGATTTTTGCGACCATTTCTGCCGCCATCTCAATGCCGAGCTGCATCGGAAGACCCTTGATGCCCTTTTCCTTGCCTCCTGCAGCAGCTGCTGCTAGGCGGTGGATCATGTGCTGCGGCACATCGATGCCGGGAACATTCTGGTTCATGTAGTTTGCCATGCCCGCTGCCTTGAGCGGAATGATGCCTGCCATGATATGCGTCTTGATGCCGGCCTTGTCGACTTCTTCGAGGAAACGCTTAAAGACATCGAGGTCGAAGATGCCCTGCGTCTGCACATACATTGCACCCGCTTCGACCTTCTGACGAAGCTTGTTGATCTGCAGGAAAACAGGCTCATAGACAGGGGTAACGGATGCGCCCTTGTAGAACGAGGGAGCGCCGCCTGCCAGCTCATTGCCGCCGCAGTCGCAGCCAGTAGCTTCCATCTCGGAGAGCATCTTCAGAATACCGACCGAGTCGAGGTCGTAAACGGGCTTGCTCTCACCGCAGTCGCCAACAACGGGATGGTCGCCCGTCAGCGCGAGCATCGTGTCAATGCCGAACGAAGCGGCAGAGAGGATATCGCCCATGATTGCCATACGGTTGCGGTCACGACCCGTCATCTGAATGATGGGTCCCCCGCCTGCCTGCTTAAGCTTGATGCAAAGGCCGAGCGAAGAAGCCTTCAGGCTTGCCGACTGCATAGCGGTAACATTGACGGCATGGACCTTGCCCTTGAGCAGTTCCGCCGCTTCCA
>JAZUCN010000218.1:0-6781 GCA_045639205.1 Oscillospiraceae bacterium
ACAAAACAGGCCGTCCAAACGGACAGCCTGTTTTGTTTGGTCCGAGTGACTGGATTCGAACCAGCGGCCTCTTGAACCCCATTCAAGCGCGATACCAAACTTCGCCACACCCGGATATTCACTTTCGCTCGGAGAGCCTGTGTATCATAGCACAGCGATTTCTGTTTTTCAAGCCCTAATTTTTAAAATTTACAGAAGTTTTCGTTTGCGCACGCCAAAAGCATGCAAAAAAGCCGTGAAATTACGGAATTTTTTCTGAAAAAGCACTTGATTTTACTGGTTTTCTGTGATAGAATCTCCCAGTCTGTTGAAAAGGTGGTCCTCTACCGCAGTCGGTACCAAGCGTACAGCGGCATTTCCTGCGGCATGAACGTCTTAATTATAAGGAGGACAAAGTTATGGATCTGATGAAGGCTCTGACCAGCCAGTACATGAAGAAAGAACTGCCCGAAATGAATGTCGGTGACACTGTTCGCGTTCATGTAAAAATCAAAGAAGGCGCCCGTGAGAGAATCCAGGTTTTCGAGGGCACCATCATCGCCAAGAAGCACGGCGGTATCGAGGAATCCATCACTGTTCGCCGTATTTCCTACGGTGTTGGCTGTGAGAAGGTTTTCCCCGTTCATGCTCCCAACGTTGTTGACGTCGAAACCGTTCGTCGCGGCAAGGTTCGCAGAGCAAAGCTGTACTATCTGCGCGATCGTCTTGGCAAGGCTGCCAAGGTCAAGGAAAAGGTCTGATTCTCAGTCTATGCAGTCAAAGAGAAGCCGTTTTGGCTTCTCTTTTTCTGTTTTTTGGGGCAGGGGAGAAAAAGTGCAGAAGTTTTTGCAAAATTTGCCTCACCCCCCTTTTTTTATGATGCGGTTTTGTGTATAATACATTAAATTGGAATATTTTTGACCTTTCCGCATAATTGCGAGCAAATATGAACGGGGATTTTGCCATGAACGAAGAAGAAAAGTTGGAAATTACAGAAGAACAGCCGAAGAAAAAAGGCAAAAAAGGCTATGACGAGTTTATGCTCCTGCATGACCTTGTCTACATGCTTGCTATCATCACGATTATCTTTGTGTTCTTTTTCCGTTTGGTGGGCGTGGACGGCAGTTCCATGTTCCCGACCTTTATGCACAAAGACCTTTTGATACTAGAGAGTAACTTCATCTACCGCAATATTGACCATGGCGATGTGGTCGTCATGAATGTGCCTGCCTTTGCGGAGAAAGGCCCGATTGTCAAGCGCGTGATTGCGACCGAGGGGCAGACGGTGGATATTGATTTCAACATGGGCGAAGTGTATGTCGATGGCGAGCGTTTGGATGAGGAATACATCTTTGAGCCGACCTATGAGAGCTTTAATACCTACGGACAGGGCTTGGAGTATCCGCTTGTCGTGCCCGAGGGTCACATCTTTGTGATGGGCGATAACCGCAACAATTCGGCCGACAGCCGCTATGCGCCTGTGGGCTGTGTGGATGTCGAGTGCGTGCTCGGCAAGGTGCTGTTCCTGCTGTTCCCGGGCGAGGAAATCAACGAGTTTAACGAGGTTGTCGGCGGCAGAGAACTCAAGAGAATCGGAGTTGTTTCGTAATGAATGAACAGAATCATTCGATGAATATCCAGTGGTACCCCGGTCACATGACCAAGACGCGACGCATGATGGAGGAAAACCTCAAACTGGTCGATGCCGTGTGTGAGATTTTAGATGCGCGCATCCCCATCTCCAGCCGCAACCCCGACATTGATAATATCTGCGGCAATAAGCCGCGCGTGGTCATTCTCAACCGCATTGACCTTGCTGACAGCAAGATGGTCAAGGTGTGGACGGACTACTTCCGCGCCAAGGGCATGGCGGTCGTGCAGACCGACTGCAAAAGCCGCAAGGGTATCAACAATTTTGTGCCTGCCATCCGCCAACTGCTGGCGGAAAAACTGCGCCGCTACGCAGAAAAAGGGCAGGTGGGAAGACCGCTTAAAATCATGGTGGTCGGCATCCCGAATGTCGGCAAATCCACTTTTATCAATCAGATTGCAGGCCGCAAGGGCGCAAAGGCGGAAAACCGTCCCGGCGTGACGCGCGGCAAGCAGTGGGTGAATGTGGATGCGGGTCTGCTCCTTTTGGACACACCGGGCATCCTGTGGCCGCGGTTCGAAGATCCGCAGGTCGGCATTCGCCTTGCATACACGGGTGCGGTCAAAGACGATGTGCTCGATGTTGAGGGCTTGGCGTGTCATTTGATGCAGATGCTCTGCACGCGCTATCCCGATGCCATCAAAGAGCGCTATAAGATTGAAATTCCCGAAGAGCTTGACGGCTATGAACTCCTGCAGGCCGCAGGCAGAAAGCGCGGCTTCCTAATCTCGGGCGGCGAGATTGATACCGAACGCATGGCAAAGGTTCTGCTTGAAGAGTACCGGAGCTGCAAAATTGGCAGATTCACCTTGGAGTCACCCGAAGAATATGAGGAAGAAAACCATGACGGAGAAACCCAATCTGTGGAGATTTGAAACCGAAGCCTTTTCGCGCGGTGTAAAACTCGTGTGCGGCGTGGACGAAGCAGGCAGAGGCCCTTTGGCGGGGCCTGTGTGTGCCGCGGCGGTTATTTTGCCGCAGGGTCTTGTGATTGATGGACTCGATGACTCGAAAAAACTTACGGACAAGAAGCGCCGCGAACTGTTTGATGTCATCACAAAAGAAGCCATCGCATACGGTATTGCGCTGGTCGATGAAAAGACCATTGACGAAATAAATATCCTGCAGGCAACCTTCCTTGCTATGCGTCAAGCGATCGCGAAACTTGATCCCGTGCCCGAGCTTGCCCTCATCGACGGCAACCGCGTGCCGAACAGCGGTATCGAAGAGTGTGCCATCGTCAAGGGTGACAGCTTGTCCGCGAGCATTGCGGCGGCATCGATTCTGGCGAAAGTCACGCGTGACAGACTCATGGAAGACTACGCCACGCAGTATCCGCAGTACGGCTTCGAGGTGCACAAGGGCTACGGCACGAAGCGCCATTATGAGGCTCTGCGCGAATACGGCGCAAGCGAAATTCACCGCATGAGCTTTTTGAAGAAATTCTATGCAGAATAAGAGTTTGCTCGGCGCGTGGGGCGAGGTGCAGGCGGCAGAATATCTGCGCAAAAAGCACTACAGCATCGTTGCGCTCAATTACCGCTCGCGCTTTGGCGAAATTGACATCATCGCGCAGAACAAAAAAGTGCTCGCCTTTGTCGAGGTCAAACTGCGCAAGTCTGACGAGTATGGGCAGGCGAGGGAGTTTGTCGATAGCCGCAAGCAAAATCGCCTGCGCAGTACAGCGCTGATGTGGCTCGAGGGTAATGCATGTGACCTTCAGCCGCGCTTTGATGTGATTGAGATTTACGCGCCTGAGGGCACGCAGACAAAAAAGCCTGTGATCACACATATTGAGGATGCCTTTTGATGCAGACAATCCGCGTTTTTGACGGCCACTGCGATACGGCGGTGCGCCTTTACAGACAAAAAGAAAATCTGCAGAGCAACTGCGGACATATTGCGCTCGAACGGCTTGAAAATCCTGCGGGCTATGCGCAGTTTTTCGCGTTTTGTACCTGCGATGAGCACGCGGATGAGCCTGAGGAACTGTTCGAAAATGCGTATTCATATTTCCTGCGCCAACTGCGTGCGCATGATGCCCGCATCGTGCTGTGTACCAATGCCCAGCAGGCACAAACGGCCTTTGCGTGCGGCAAAAGCGCGGCGTTTTTGTCTATCGAAGGCGCGGAGGCTATCTCCTGTGACATTGCTAAACTCGATAAGGCGCAAGAAATGGGCGTGCGCATGATTGCGCTGACGTGGAATCACGCCAACGCGCTTGCGGGTTCGTGCCTTACGGGCGAAGGCCTGAGCGAACAGGGGAAAAACTTCGTGCGCCGCGCGCAGGAACTGGGCATGATTGTAGATGTGAGCCACTTGTCCGAGCGGGCATTCTGGGACATCTGCGAGATTGCGCAAAAACCCATCATCGCCAGCCACAGTTGCTGCAAAGCACTTTGCAATCATCCGCGCAATTTAACTGACGAGCAGTGCAGGGCGATTTTTTCGCTCGGCGGCACGGTCGGCATCAATTTCTATGAGCCGTTTTTGACGGACGGCAGAGCAAACCTTGACACCGTTTGGGCGCATGCGGAGCATCTGCTTTCGCTTGGCGGCGAGGGACATATTGCGCTTGGTGCGGATTTTGACGGCTGTGAGCGCTTGCCGCGAGGCATTTCCGGCGTGCAGGATTTTGGCAGACTTGCCGCACATTTTTTGAAAAAAGGCTGTTCGGAAGAACAACTTCAGGATATGTTTTTTGATTCCTTGTGGGAGGTTTTAACGATATGTACTATGTGAGTACCCGAGATGTTTCCCTGCGCTATTCTTCCGCGCAGGCAATCGTGCAGGGGTTGAGCCGTGACGGCGGCCTGTTTTTGCCGTCGGAAATTCCGCAGCTCGGCATGGATGCACTTGCAGAATTGGCAAAACTGCCGTATGCCAAGCGCGCGGCGAAGGTGATGAAACTCTATCTCGAGGATTTTACCGAGGAAGAGCTTTATGACTATGCCTGCAAGGCGTATGGTCCTGATAAATTTGATGACAGCGCTGTCACTCCGATGACAACTGCCGCAAAAGACACGCATGTGCTGGAACTGTGGCATGGTCCGACGTGTGCGTTTAAGGATATGGCTCTGCAGATGCTTCCGTATCTGCTGACGGCTTCGCTTCGCAAAACAGGCGAAGAGAAAACCGCCTGGATCCTTGTTGCAACCTCGGGTGACACAGGCGAGGCGGCGCTTGAAGGCTTCCGCGACGTTGACGGCACGAAGATTCTCGTATTCTATCCGCGCGACGGCGTTTCGGATATTCAGAAACTGCAGATGGTTACGCAGGAAGGTGAAAATGTCGGCGTGTGCGCCGTTGAGGGTAACTTTGACGATACGCAGACGGGCGTCAAGACCATTTTCTCCGATGTAGTTCTGCGCGAAGAATTGGCGAAAAACGGCAAACTTCTGTCCTCTGCAAACTCCATCAACTGGGGCCGCGTTCTGCCGCAGATTGTTTACTATGTCTCTGCCTACTGCGACCTGCTTGCCGCAGGAAAGATTACGGCAGGAGAGGCCATTAACGTCTGCGTGCCGACGGGCAATTTTGGCAATATCCTTGCCGCTTACTACGCCAAACTGATGGGAGTGCCGTATGCAAAACTCATCTGCGCGTCGAATGCGAATAATGTCCTGACGGAGTTCATCTCCACAGGCGTTTATGACCGCAACCGCCCGTTCTACACGACGAGTTCTCCCTCGATGGATATTCTCATCTCCTCGAACCTTGAACGCCTTTTGTACCTGCTCTCCGGTTCGGAAGAAGCGGTGCGTGGCTATATGAAACTGCTTGGCGAAACGGGTCGTTATGAGGTTGCAGAAGACCTCGCCGCGCAGATTCGCGAGCTGTTTGCCTGCGGCTTCTGCGATGACGAGATGACGGCAGATACCATTGCCGATGTCTTTACAAACTGCGATTATCTGCTTGATACGCACACGGCGGTCGCATGGCGCGTGCTTGCAGACTACCGCGCGCAGACAGGCGATCAGACCAAGACCATCGTTGTCTCTACGGCAAGTCCCTTCAAGTTCTGCACGAGTGTTCTCGATGCACTTGGCGAGCATGAACACTGCGCAGGCACGAAAGTGCTCGCACAACTGACGGAAAAGACAAGCCGTCCTGCACCGAAGCCCCTGGCATCGCTCGAGGGTAAGCCAGTTCGCTTCACGGCGGTTTGCAAGAAAGAAAATATGGCAGATATGCTGGCGGAGTTGATGTAATGGCGCTGTATGCAATCGGTGATTTGCATCTGTCCTTCTCGGCGAACAAACCCATGGATGTCTTTGGCGGCGAGTGGGAAGGGTATGTGGAAAAACTGCGCGAAGGACTTTCTATCATCACGGAAGACGACACCACGGTTCTGATGGGCGACCTCAGCTGGGCGCTTGATTTAAACGGCGCGCATGAGGATTTTGCCTTTATCTCCGCCATCCCCGGCAGGAAAATCATCCTCAAGGGCAACCATGACTACTGGTGGACAACCGTGCGGAAGTTTGAACGGTTCTGCGAAGAAAACAGTTTTGAAAACATCCATATTCTGCACAACAACTGCCATTTCTATGGCGATGTTGCCATCTGCGGCACGCGCGGATGGTTCTATGAGGAAGAGCAGAAGGGCACGCATGATGAAAAGGTGTTTTTGCGTGAACTGATGCGTCTGGAGACTTCCCTCAAAGCCGCAGGCGATGCCGAGAAGCTTTGTTTTTTGCACTATCCGCCCATCTACCAGGGCTATCAGTGCGAGCCGATACTCGAATTGATGCAGAAATACGGCGTGAAGAAATGCTATTATGGGCATCTGCACTCGCAAAGCACGCGTCTTGCCTTCCTGGGAAGAAGTCACGATGTGGATTTTGGCCTGCTTTCTGCTGATTATGTAAACTTTACCCCGCAAAAAATACTATAAATGAAAAGATTTCTAAATAATTCAAAAATATATATGGAAATCTTGGAAAAAGTCTGCTAAAATATAGCGGTCTAAAATGGTGAACTACGGCAATTGCCGCACCGCATAGGAGGAAAACCACAATGAATGTTAAGAGCGTAGAAAAAGAAAAGGGCAGCGCAAAAGTCGTTGTCGAGATCGAAAAGGCAGAATTTGAAGTTGCCCTGAACAAGGCTTATGCCAAGTGCAAGAAGGATATCATGATCCCCGGCTTC
>JAZUCN010000219.1:0-2176 GCA_045639205.1 Oscillospiraceae bacterium
TCACCTTCAAGCCCGACGGCCAGATGTTCGACACGCTGGAATATGACTATGAAACGCTCCATACCCGCATGCGCGAGCAGGCGTTTTTGAACGCGGGACTGCATATCACCATCGAAGACGCGAGAATTTCTTCGCAGGAAAAGCCCGAGAAGGAGCGCTTTGCTTCGCTGTGCTATGAGGGCGGCATCCGCGAGTTTGCCAAGTGGTATAACCGCCATAAGACGCCGCTTCACGAGCAGGTCATCTACATGTCGGGCAGTAAAGACGATTCCACGGCAGAAGTCGCCATTCAGTATAACGATTCCCAGCCGTGCACGCTTGTTTCCTTCGCAAACGATATCCGCACGCCCGAAGGCGGCATGCACGAAGAAGGTTTTAAGCGCGCGCTGACCAATGTCCTCAATGCCTACGGCATCAAGAAGGGCATCCTCAAAAATGACGATAAGGTCTCGGGCGATGATGTGCGCGACGGCTTGACCGCCATCGTTTCGGTCAAGCTGACTGACGCGCAGTTTGAAGGTCAGACCAAGGCCAAACTCGGCAACGCCACCATGCGCACGCTCGTCAGCAACATTGTCACGGCGCAGTTGACCGAATTTTTGGAGGAAAACCCCGCCGTGGGTAAAATCATCCTCGAGAAGGCAATGCTCGCCAACCGCGCAAGAGAGGCCGCACGCAAGGCGCGCGAGGCCATCTACCGCAAGACGGGCCTGGAATCGGGGCAGATGCCCGATAAACTGCGCGACTGTAATGACCGCGACCCCGAACTGACAGAGCTGTACATCGTCGAGGGTGACTCCGCAGGCGGCTCTGCCACACAGGGCAGAGATTCGCGCTTCCAGGCGATCCTTCCTCTGTGGGGCAAGATGCTCAACGTTGAAAAGGCTCGCGCGGATAAGGTCTACGGCAATGACAAACTCTCGCCTGTCATCACCGCGCTCGGCGCAGGCATCGGCGATGAGTTCAATCTTGAGAAACTCCGCTACCATAAAATTGTCATCATGGCGGACGCCGACGTCGACGGCGCGCATATCCGTACGCTCCTTCTGACGTTCTTCTTCCGCTTCATGCGTCCTCTCATTGAAAACGGCTACGTGTATTCGGCAGTGCCGCCGCTTTATAAGCTCACACGCGGCAAAACCACGCGCGTTGCCTTCTCCGATGAAGAGCGCGATGCGATTTCCAACGAGATGCGCGGCGGCAATCCCAATGTGCGCGTGGAAATCTCGCGCTTCAAGGGTCTTGGCGAAATGAATCCGCACGAGCTGTGGGAAACCACCATGGACCCCACCACAAGAACCCTTCGCCGCATCACGCTCGATGATGCCGCCAAGGCAGATGAAATTTTCACCATTCTCATGGGCGAGGCTGTCGAGCCTCGTAAGGAATTCATCGAAGAAAACGCAAAATACGTTGTCAATCTGGACATTTAAGGAGGTGACGGAATTTGGCAAAGAATAAAGACTACAAGCCCGAGGATATTCGCTTCCCCGATCAGACCATCGTGGAATCCGAACTCGTGCAGGAGATGAAAAGCTCGTATATCGACTACGCCATGTCCGTCATCGTCGGACGTGCGCTTCCCGATGTGCGTGACGGTCTGAAGCCCGTTCACCGCCGCATCCTGTACGCCATGTACGAAGACGGTCTGACTTCCGATAAGCCCTTTAAGAAGTCGGCGACCTGTGTCGGCGACGTGCTCGGTCGTTACCATCCGCATGGTGATGCTTCTGTCTATGATGCAATGGTGCGTCTGGCGCAGGATTTCTCCATGCGCTATCCGCTCGTCGACGGCCACGGCAACTTCGGCTCGGTCGATGGCGACCCCCCTGCGGCGTACCGTTACACCGAGGCGAGAATGTCCAAGCTCTGCAACGAGATGCTTCGCGACATTGAAAAAGATACCGTCGATTGGGACCCCAACTTCGACGAAAGCCGCAAAGAACCGCGCGTATTGCCTTCGCGCTTCCCGAACCTGCTGGTAAACGGCTCGTCGGGTATCGCAGTCGGCATGGCGACGAACATTCCGCCGCATAACCTCACGGAAGTCATCAACGCCTGTATCTGTGTGCTCGATAACCCCGAGGCAGACCTGCCCGATTTGATGGAGCACATCAAGGGACCCGACTTCCCCACCAAGGGCATCATTATGGGCAGAAGCGGCATTCGCGCCGCA
>JAZUCN010000220.1:0-1793 GCA_045639205.1 Oscillospiraceae bacterium
GGATGAAAACGGATGGGAACGGCGCACGGCTTATTTGCAGGATTTGGATGGAAATATCTATGAGGCAACGCTTAACATTGCAAACACACAAGATGGAAGAAAAATTCTATACGACATTGACCCAATAAAAAAAGTAGGGAGGTCCGGAGAGTCGGACACATTCCCTACACACAACAGTATATCCAATGATAGAGGAAATGTCAACAACCAGTTCAGCATCTCCGACGAAGCGCAGTTGATGAACGACGATGCGCGGACGGAGGAGTATTGGCAATCGCTGGAGGAGTACGAGCAGAGAACACGCTCGGAAGAGCAGGCGCGCAGGCAGGCGGCGGAGGAACAGAAGCCCATCATTGATGACTTCCGCGAGGCTTTGAAAAGTGGTGAGTACCCGTCGGCGGTAGAGGCGGTTAAAAAACTGGATACCGCCGCAGATAATCACATCACACGGACGATAAACGCGGCTGTGCGTGATATTGCCAGGTATCTTGGCATTTCGGGCAGGGATGTGCGGCAGGAACTGAAAGATGCCGTGCAGGAAATGGCGGAAGAGTGCCTGTATTACGGCAGAATCTCGGACTACTCGACACACGAGGCATTTGAACTTGCATACGAGAATGCGACAAAGACAAACGTGAAATATGCAAAAAAGCAAGAGCATCTCGTGTGAGATGCTCTTGTTTTTTAACTTTCTTCGATTCGGGCGCAGTTTGTGCAGCTTTGCGACGGGGGGATGCAGGTGTCGTTTCTGCTGGGGAAGAAGGCGTCGATGGGGAAGTCGATTTGGCTGAACATTTCGCAGGGGCTCTCGGCGGCGGAAACGCCAGAGGACGGACACTGCTTGTTGGGGATGCAGTAGTCAAAGGCGGGCAGAAGCAACTGCGTGCTTCTTTGCATGCGCGTGATGGAGAACTGGCCGATGGTGATAAGCAGGCGTTTGCACTCGCCTTTGAGTACCAGTTCATCATCGAAGCAATCAAGAATTGCCTGCGGAATTTCGGGCGGCTCACACGGGCAGGTGCAGGCGCACACATCACAAAGGCTTGAGCCGAGAATGAGCGGGTCAACGACCTCAACTGCTGCTGTGGGCAAGCCGCAGTTTACAACCGACTGTTTGTTCTGACAGGCGCAATCGCGACTGTAGTAGGTTTTCGAACTTGCGTCGCCGCCAAAGAGGACAAGGCGTTTGCAGAACACAGCAAGACCTGTGATGGTGACGGGTCTTCCCGAACAGACAGATGCCTCGCCGAGCACGCGGTAATAGAAGGTGATATCGGCGGTATGGTAGCCTGTGTTAAACGGAACAGGCTCGACACAGATGTTGACGTGCACAAGCTCGACAAAGCGCGCTTTTGCGCTCGTTGCCTGGTCGAGGGCACGCTGGGAATCGAGTGTTAAGTACACGCGCAGATCTTCAATGCAGTCTTTGGCAAGACAGCTGTCTGTCACTTTGTCTGTATGCACGCAGACGGCTTCCTTAATGCCGCGCAGGTCGCAGGCTGGATTTGCCGAAGTGATATCGGACATCGGAATACCTCCTAACAGATGATTAAAGCATAGGCTTTCATAACAGTTTATGCCGAACAGAGTGAATGTGAAACAGTTTCAAAGGGCAATAGACAAAAGCCGAGAATTGTGGTAGAATGATTCCAAATAAAATGGCGAGGTATGCCTGCGTATGAAGACAAAAATCATGGGACTCAACTTTGACAATGTAACAATGGATCAGGCGCTTGAAAAAGCGTCGGCGCTCATTGCGTCAGAGCTCACGCACTATGTGGTCACGCCCAATG
>JAZUCN010000221.1:0-1729 GCA_045639205.1 Oscillospiraceae bacterium
CATCAGCGTAGATGTTGCGGCAAATGACACGCTGTGTTTGGATCTGCCTGCCCAGATCGCAGAAAACATCGACCTTGCCATTGACCATCATGCAGGGCATCGCATCACCGCGCGCGAGCTTTTAGTAGATGCAAAAGCCGCCGCATGCGCGGAGGTTGTCTTTGCGCTTCTTGGCGAAATGGGCGTAACATTAGACGCCGATATCGCAAGCGCGCTCTATGTCGGCCTTGCGACCGACACGGGTTGTTTCCGCTTTGCTAATGTCACAGCAAGCACACTTCGTATTGCCGCGGAACTTTTATCGGCAGGGGCAAACACTGCTGAAATCAACAAAGTGTTTTTTGACACCAAGTCCATCTCCCGCCTGCGTTTGGAGTCGCGGCTGACTGAGTCTGTCGAGCTGTTGGCAGGCGGCGCGGTCGGTATTTGCAAGCTTCCCAAAGCTTGGATGGAAGAGCTGGGCATCACCGAAGATGACATCGACTCCATCTCGGGTTTCGTACGCTCGATTGAGGGCGTGCGCATCGGCATCATGATTCGCGAAGTCGAGGGCGGTATGGGTAAAATTTCTCTTCGCACCGAGCCCGGTTTTGATGCCAACGCCTACTGCCGTGAACTTGGCGGCGGTGGTCATGCGGCCGCGGCAGGATGCTCCGTTGCAGGCGGCATTGAAGCGGCGCGTGAGGCGATTTTGGGCGTTTTGCGCCGAAATGGAGTGAATGTGTGATGGCATGCGGCATCATCATTGTTGACAAGCCGTCGGACTGGACGAGCCAGGATGTGACGGCAAAACTGCGCGGTGTATTCCACGAGAAGCGCATCGGCCATGGCGGCACGCTTGACCCGATGGCAACGGGAGTGCTGACGGTCTTTGTCGGCAGAGCCACGCGCGCGGTCGAGTTTGCGCAGAACGCGCACAAGGAATATATCGCAGGCCTGCGCCTTGGCATCACGACCAACACGCAGGATACCTCCGGTGAGGTCACAGACCGCCGAGAGGTTAACATAACAAAAGAACAGCTTCAAGCCGTGCTTGCGCAGTTTACGGGCGAGATTGACCAGATTCCGCCCATGTATTCGGCGGTGAAAATTGGCGGACAGAAGCTGTATGAACTGGCGCGTAAGGGTCGTGAGGTCGAGCGCGCCGCACGCCGCATTGTCATTGAGGAACTTTCGATTCTCGAAGGAGATGGCGAAGATTGGCTTCTTCGCGTGCGGTGCTCGAAGGGTACGTATGTGCGCACACTTTGTCATGACATTGGCGCGGCACTTGGCTGTGGCGGCTGTATGTCATCACTGCGCAGAACTGCCGCAGGTGATTTTACGCTCGCAGAGGCAACGCCTTTGGCGGATATCATCGCGCATGACGAGCCGCAGAGCTTGCTGCGGCCTGTCGATTCGCTGTTTGCAGGCTTTCCTGCCCTTACGGTAGATGCCGCGCAGACGGCAAAGCTGAAATGCGGACAGCAGCTTCGCTTTGCGCATTTGGCAAACACCTATCGTGTATACAGCGCAGGCGGAGAGTTTCTCGCGCTTGCCAAGCACGATGGGAAGGTTTTAACTGTACTGAAGAGTTTTTACGAGGTGAATTGATTTGGATACTCGCCGTGTAATCGCGCTGGGCTTTTTTGACGGTGTGCATATCGGGCATGGCGCTTTGCTGGAAAAGACCGCACAGCGCGCCAAGGAGCTTGGGTGCCAGTCTTCCGCGCTCAGTTTCCATCCGCAT
>JAZUCN010000222.1:0-2971 GCA_045639205.1 Oscillospiraceae bacterium
CCCGAAAAACCCATTTTGCGGTACATTTGGGCAAGTTCTTCCGTCTCGCACGCGAGAAGCAGGCACGAAACGCCCTCTTTTTTTAAGTGCTCCTCCGCAAAAGACAGCAATTTTCTGCAAATGCCCTGTCCGCGATAACAAGGCGCGGTTGCCACAGCGTAGAGATACGCCGCTTTCGTTTGTGATGGAACGAGCATCTGCGGCAGGGCGTATGCCATGGCGGCGAGGTTTCCGTCCTCAAACGCGGCAAAACAGGACGATTCGGGGAAAATCTCGGCAAAAAAGGCATCCAAAGCCTCCGAACCGTCCCCAAATGTTTCCGAAAACAGGGTTTTGAGCGCGGGAATATCGCTCTTTTTTGCAAGTCTGTAGTGCATCACGCCTCCTGCCAATCGGCTAAACTCTTCTGCAAAAGAACGGTCGGGTGGTAGGACTCTTTTGCCTTGCGCAGGCCCTCAAGTCCCATATCGTCCTCGCGGTTGAGCCAGCGCACAGAGGGGTATTTTTCCGCAATCATGCGGGAAAACTCCCGATTGATGAGCGCATACGCGCCCGTCACATCGGCATAGGCCTTCTCAAAACTCACATCGTAGTATTCCTTGCTCATGCGAGATCCCATGCTGAACGCGACCACGCGGGTCCCGTCATGCAGAAGCAGGCCGTCCATCTGAAGTTCTTCAAAGTGTGTAAAGGCAAGGTCGAGCGCGCGGTGCTCCATGGCAAGCGCATTTTTCTCCTCGTGATGCTCCAGCCACGACAAATACAGTTCGCGGCAGGCTTCCATATTGTCTTTTGTGATGGGCTCGGTGTACCAATCAGGATGCTCGGAAATAAAGCGGTTGCAGTGGTTGCGCTTGGCCTGCCGCTTTTTGCCCTTCAATTCACACAGTTCCTCGATGGCGTAGATATAGTCGTACGAATCGCGGTAATCCTTGTAGCTAAAACAGTTGGGCAGGTCGGCATCCAGCCGCGCGCGAAGTTCTTCCGTCACGCCGCGCAGGCGCAGGGAAAGTCCGCGCTCTTTGGCATCGAGCGCCAGTTTTCGCACAACGCCCGCGAGGTTTCCATCGCCAATGGGCACACAGCAAAGGAGTTTGTCCTTATGCACCGCGCCCTGCACCACAAAGCCGTCGATCTGCGCAAAGCCGCCATAGAAGCCCGACCAGAAAAGCATATTCAAAAAGGAAAAATCTGCGCCGGGTCGCCCTGCATACCACAGAACAGGCGCAAGCCATTTGCGGTCTTCCGGCGTAGGCGGATAAAATTCAATCATGTCTTGCCTCGTTTGTTTTTTTCTTATTATACCACCGTTGCGCAATTGACGCAATCTCATTGACAAAACAGGCGTTTCAAGGTATGCTAACGATATCAATTTGTCCCTCTTTCATTCGGAGCGGACAGGAAATGAGGCAGCATCATGTGCGATAAATGCAAGACTTTTTACATCACCACGCCGATTTACTATCCGTCGGACAAGCTCCACATCGGCCACACCTACTGCACGGTGGCAACCGATGCGATGGCGCGCTTTAAGCGCCTGCAGGGCTATGACGTCAAGTTCCTGACGGGTACGGACGAGCACGGTCAGAAAATCGAAGAGAAGGCAAAGGCCGCAGGCGTTACCCCGCAGCAGTTTGTCGACAACATCGTCTGCGGAGAAAAGGGCATCCTCGATCTGTGGAAACTGATGAACATCTCTAACGACCGCTTCATCCGCACCACCGACGATTATCATGTCGAAGCCGTACAGAAAATCTTCCGCAAAATGTACGAAAACGGCGATATTTACAAGGGCAGTTACAAGGGTAAGTACTGCACGCCGTGCGAATCGTTCTGGACCGAGAGCCAGCTCGTCGACGGCAAGTGCCCCGACTGCGGACGCGAAGTCCACGACGCAGAAGAAGAGGCTTACTTCTTCCGTCTTTCCAAGTATGCAAAGCCCGTGCGTGACCTGCTGACGGAAACGGATTTCCTCGAGCCCAAGTCCCGCGTGAACGAGATGGTCAATAACTTCATTGACCCGGGCCTGGAAGACCTTTGCGTTTCGAGAACGTCCTTTACCTGGGGCGTGCCCGTTGATTTTGACGAAGGTCACGTGGTTTACGTTTGGGTCGACGCGCTGTTCAACTACACCACCGCGCTCGGCTTTATGAACGAAAAATATAACGATTTTGACCACTATTGGCCGCATACCGTCCACTTTGTGGGCAAAGAAATCGTCCGTTTCCACTCCATCATTTGGCCTGCGATGCTGATGTCGATGGGTATGGAACTGCCGAAGAAGGTCTACGGCCACGGCTGGCTCGTCATGGACGGCGGCAAGATGTCCAAGTCCAAGGGCAACGTCGTTGACCCGTATGTGCTGGCAGAGATGTTTGGCGTGGACGCGCTTCGCTTCTTCCTGCTCAGAACCTTCCCCTTCGGCTCGGACGGCAACTTCTCGAACGAGCTTCTCATCTCGACCATCAACATCGACCTTGCCAACGACCTTGGCAACCTCGTCTCGCGTACCACCGCAATGGTCGAAAAATACTTTGGCGGCACACTGCCCGAGATGCGTCAGGCGGGCGAGTTTGATGAAAGCCTCATCTCGATGCTCTCGTCGCTGCGCGACCGCTATGAAGAGCAGATGGAGCATTATCAGTTCCAGAACGCGCTCGAAGAGGTCTTTAAGTGCATCCAGCGCGCGAACAAGTATATTGACGAGACCGCGCCGTGGCAGCTTGCCAAGGATGAGGCGAACAAGGCGCGCCTGGCTTCGGTCATGTATAACCTGCTCGAATCCGTTCGCATCTGCACAACGCTTCTTCTGCCGTTTATCCCCGAATCGTGCGGCAAGATCTTCGCGCAGATCGGCGCGGAAGATGCCGTGACCACATGGGAAAGCGCGGCTGAATGGGGCAAACTCTCGCAGACCGTTACGGTGCACAAGGGCGATGCCGTTTTCCCGCGCATCGACATGGAAAAGGCG
>JAZUCN010000223.1:0-7470 GCA_045639205.1 Oscillospiraceae bacterium
GCCACAATCTCTCTGGCATTGGTTCTGGTCATGGTATTCTCCTCGTACCGTTTCTAATGATAGACAGCAAAATAAACCCTTTGCGAACAAAGGGTTTATCGCATTATTTTCTTGCCTCACGCGCAACGGAAACCCCGCTGATGTTGACATTCACGCCAGCAACTTTCAGTCCCGTTGTCGACTCTACCGCACTCTTGACCGCCTGCTGCACATTCTGTGCAAGTTCAAACACAGACGCGCCCATCTTTGCAACAACGTCGCACTCAATGGAAAGGTCTTCTTCCTTGCCGCCCGACAGACGCACACCCTTGGTCAGATTCTTTTTGCCGAGCATCTCAGCCAAATCCGCGCCGAGGTTTCCGCTCAAGCCATAAACGCCCTCAACCTCGAGAACTGCCATTGCGGCAACCGATGCGACAACGTCTTCCGAAATCTGCACAAAGCCGTTTTCCAGTGCCTGCACATAATATTCTTTATTCTCTGCCATGGTAATTCCTCCGTTAACAAACCGATAGATGGCTTTTCTTCGCATACATTGTAGCATAAATACGGAGAATTTCAACTGTTTTTATGATTTGACCTCGACAATACGCACCTGTGGCAAAGTATAGGAAGTCTGGCTCGTGACCACCTCGGAAATCAGCGCCACATCCTGCTCGGAAAGACCGTCCGCAGGCGCAGAAACCGCGATGTAAACTGTCTGGTCATTCATATAGGTCACACACTCTTCAAAACCCTTGGCGATAACAAGGCTTTCAATCTGCGCCTCGCTGAGCGCTGTCGATACCAGTTCATTGAGCGTTGCCGAGGCATTGCTCGCAAGATCCGTGCCTTCTTCGTAGGCAATCGTCTGCTCTAAAAGCTCCACCGCGCTGTCACGTGAGGTTTGGCGGCTGAGCCTGACCTGTGCAAAATGATCTTCAAATGCCTCGCTTGAAGTCTGCGTGATCAAATCCCCCTCCTGCGCCATGACGAGGGTATCTTCACCCATAATCATTTCCTCGTTCAGCGTTTCGGTCAAATCCTGCACGCCTGCGCCATTGTAGGCCCAGTTGAGATACACCCCTGCGCACACCAGGAGCAGTACTGCCGCAATTACCGCATTTCGTTTCCAGATTTTCATGTTTCTTCCTCCTATTTCCCTTTCATTTTGATAACGCTTACCTTGTCACTGCCAAGCCCTGTCAAACTGCAAACAGCCTGCGTGACGCGAAGTTGGACGCCTGCCTTATCACCGCCATCACATACAACGACCGCCCCTTGATAGATCGGATAATGCACCATGCGCACCACGGGCGAAGTCTGTGAGCCGCCATCATCACGCATGACAGTTGCCATACTGCTTTGGCTATCCGTTTCCGTGGCGCTTAATTGCGCATCCTGCTGATAGACGCGTTCTTCACCCGTCTTCAGTGTCAGCATCACCTGCACTCTGCCCGCTCCATCTATTTGCGACAAAATCGCCTGCAATTGCTCCTGTACCTGCGCAAGCGAATCTACCTGCAAAGATGCTTCGCTTGGCGTCTGCACCTGCTCTTGAGATTGTGGCCAGAGCATCAGAACCAGCCCCAACAGCAAAACCGCCACCGCATACTTGTACTTTCCAAGTCTGCTGAGCGCAGAATTGACCTTTTGTGTCAGTTTCATGACCCGCCCCACGCCTGCCTTTCTTTTGGTATGGCAAATTCCTGTTCGATATACGTCGAAAGCGCCTGCATCTGTTCTGCATCCGCGCGTCCGTAAATCGTAACCGCATGCGGATACGGATACACATCCTCGCCCGCAAGCGTTACCTGTGCCTGCGCAGTAAGTCCCAGCGAGGTAGCTTTGTCCAATATATATGCTTCGGTCTTTTGCTTTATGATTTGGCCGACAAGCTCGCGATTTTTTACCTCCACGCCTGTTCGAATTTTCTCTGCCTGCATCTGTGTGCGCGCGATACTCTGCGCCAGATTTGCATCATCAAACTTTCCAATCGGGCGAAGCACCCCCGCCGCCATCAAAAGTCCGCAGCAAAGCGCCACCACACGCCGCACAGAAAGTTCACTGCAAAGTGCAAGCGCCAGCGATGATAAAAGCGCCGCCGCGCAGATACCAAGCAAATATTCCCGTAATCCTTCACTCATACCTGTATCACCTTCATAAAACATCCGCACGAGAGCATCGCCATCAAAAGGCAGCACCCTGTCATCGCCAATAATTGTCCCATTACCGCCGCCAACTGCTCAACAAGCGCGGCTTGACTCGCCTCCGTGAGCGTGCCGCCCACTGCCGCGCAGAGTTTTAAACCGAGATATGCGATACCGATGCGGATAAATGGCGTGATGCCAATGCAGGCAATGGCAAGCAGTCCATAAATACCCGCCGCACTTTTGATAACCGCCGCACCTGCCAGAACACTCTCTGATGCATTTGATACAATTTTTCCCACAACGGGAATGGCCGTGCTGATGGTGGCCTTCGCCGCCTTGAGTGTTGCCTCATCTGCCGTTGCCGAAAGCACGCCTGTCAGCGCAAGATATGCCGTAAAGATATACATCACAGCCTTGAGGCTCACCGTTACCACCCATGTACATAATTCGCGCACTTTGTTGAGCCTTCCGCTTCCTGTTGCTGCCTCTGCCGCTGCAAGCGCGAGATGTGCATAGCAAAGCGGCAGTAACAGTTGACGAATGAGCCTCGTCAATACATCAAAGAACAGCGCAGAGCCCGTGTATAATGCCGCGCCCGAAGTAAACCCGCCCGAGGCAACCGAGGCAGATGCCATCACAGGCAGTAACATCGTCGAAAATGACCCCACCTGCTCCATCGTATCCGTCGCAAGATTCACCATCGTCCGCATATCTGCTGTGCAGATGCCAACGATGGCAAGCGCGCCTGCAAAGCGCACCGCCTGTTGGGATAACTTCTGCTCCGTAGAGCTAACAAGACCGCAAAGAATGAGCGCCGCCATCACTGCGCACAATGACTTCGCCGTATCGGAAAAGAAATCCCCGGCTGATGAAAATGCCTGCCTGAGAATACGGAACATCTGCTTGCCAAACTCCGCAGGTTTTTCAGCGCGCACATCCTGCATCAGTTCCTGCGCCTGTGACGGCAGAGCCTCTTCCAACTTGTCCACCCCGATACTCTTTGCCTGCTCGTCTGCCATATCTTGAGCAAACACCGGTGTGCACAGGAGCAGTAACACTGCCAAAAGGCAAATGACTTTTCGCATTTCACCCTCCCATGACTGTCTGTATCATCTGTATCGTCCCGGTTGCCAGCGGAAGCGCGGCGCACAGCGCAAGAAACGTTCCGCAAAGTTCCACCACGCGAGCCATCGACTGCTCACCAGCATCCAAACAAAACCCGCCTGCAATCTGCGTCAAAAGCCCGATACCAACCGTTTTCAGAAGCGGCGCAAGAAGCGCCTGATTTAACTGCGTCATTTCCTCTAACTGCCGCACAAGCGCAATCACAGGCGAGATGACCTGCGCGGCAAACACGAGCATCATCGCACAGCATCCTGCCGCAATGCAAAAGGCAAACTCAGGGCTTCTTCTCTTGACCACAAGCGACAGCACTGCCCCTATCAGGCATATCGCAGAAATCTGTAACGCCTTGTCCATCGTTAAAACCCAAACAGATTCTTGACGAGTGCAAACAGATCCGCAATGCGCTCGACAACAATCATCAAAACCACCACGAGCCCCGCTAACGATGTCATCGTTGCCTGTTCTTCGCGTCCCGAGCGAACCAACACCTGATTCAAAATCGAAACAATGATGCCTACCGCGGCAATCTTGAATATCAGTTCAATTTCCATATCAGAGCAAAATGACCGCCACGGCAAGTCCTGCACAGATACCGATCGTGCGGTATCCACGGCATCGTTCGTGTCGGTTCTCCTCCAGTTCCTTGATTTCATCCGCAAGCCGCAAAGCCGCCGCATCAAGCGCGCGCCCCTGTCCATCAACATCGAACTTTCCCAGTACCAAAGCCAGTGACAACAGTGTCCGCACAGTGCGGCGCGATAACTGCAAATTTCCGCACGCACGAAGCGCATCGCAGAAAATCGCTTGCAGGGTGCTTGTCCTGTCGGCGCGCATCACATCAGCACAATAGGCGAAGAATTTCGCAATCTCGCCATCATCCAAGCCTGCGAGTTCTGTGAATAACTCTCCAAGCGGCGTAAGCCGATAGACGATCTGCTCTTTCATATACCGCACAGCCGTAAGCAGAGCCGTTGTCTGCGCAATCTGCCGTTTGATCGCCCCTGCATAGCCAAAGCCCACCGCCGAGGCACTGATCACAATGCAGAATAGCCCCATCCACTTAATCATCCGTATCCAGCCTTTCTATCCGATAGCGCTTGTCACGCCCCATCACGATCACCTGCGAAAATAATCCCGCCTGCAAAAGCCGCCTGTAAAGCGGACGCCTGCGTAAATCCGCAAGCGAAGCTCCATGCGCAGTTGCAAGGATGTTCACCCCGCAATAGCCGCATTGCTCCATCGCTTCGATGTCCTCCTGCGCGGTGATCTCATCTGCCGCCATCCATTCGGGGCTCATCGCACGCAATAACATCATCATGCTCCCGCTTTTCTTTCCGCCGACAATCACATCCGTGCACGGACCGACATCAAGTTGCGCCGTTCCATGTACACTCGCGGAAATCTCCGCACGAGAATCAGCAACCGCCACGCGCGCGCCTTTTCGGGAAAGCCCCGCAATCAGTTCGCGCAATAGGGTCGTCTTTCCGCACCCGGGTGGGCCCAATATCAGTGTCGATTCCCGCAAATCAGGCACTCCCTCCGCCGCCTGCGGAATCTGCCTTGCCACGCGGATGCACACGGAGGAAATATCGCGCAAATTCGTGATCTGTCCCTGTTTCAAAACCGCCGTACCGCAAAGCCCCACGCGATGACCGCCCGTTATCGTGATAAACCCCGCCTGCAAGGACTCCTGCGCCGCGTAGCATGAGCGCTCCGCCGCCGCCATTACAAGTGCCTGCAACTCCTGCGCAGTCATTGCCTGCGGGTCAAACACGCGCTCCTTGCCTGCGCACACAACCCCTGCACCTTGTCCGCACCGAAGCCGAATCTCTTCCGGGTGGAGCGGCGCAAGCGCCAGCAATCCACTTTCTAAACGCTTTGGCAAAATCGGCACAATCTGCTGTAACTGTTTCATCTTCTCACTCCCGTACAACCTATGTCCAAGCCAATTCGAATATGCAAAAAGCCGCAGGCTGTTAACCTGCGGCTTCTCTATCGAACCTATCAATACTTATCCTATCGTAATTTTGATATCTCCTGTGTCGGTAACAATTTCGCATCTGCCGCCGCTCACCGTTTTAGGAACTTCGACCCTGCCAGTATCGGTTTGCGCCACAAACACCTTGTCGGTAAGCAAACTGCCCATAACGTTGCCCGTATCGGTTTTGACAAAAATCTCGGCGGCATCACAGCCATCAAATGTCACATCGCCCGTACTTCTTTCAAGCAAGAACTTCTCTGCGGCAATTACATTTTTAAGTGTGATATCTCCCGTGTTTCCGCTTGATATCACATTTTTACACGCAATATCGGCTAGATTCACCTTGCCTGTAGTAACGGAAAGTTTCAGCGAGTCAACGGATACGCCCTGCACACGAATATCACCCGTACTTAAAGAAACATCAACATCCTTGCATGTGAAATTCTCGGGGATTTCGACATTTCCGGTACTTTCACGGATGAAAAGCGAAGCATATTCCGCCTTCGGCAGATAAACTGTGATTTTGGTCGAAGCAAAGTTGATTCCGATATGCTCATACCAACGCTTGTTGTCGATTGCACGAATCACAAGCGTGCCCTCTTCCACACCAACAGAGTGCTTTGCATTTGTTTCCTCGTAACACTCTACTGTGCGCGTTCCATCATCAGAAAACGCAAATACGATATCCGCCGTGTCCGTGTGTATGGAAATGCTGTCAAATGTTTCGCTGATTTCATGCGTATTGGTTTCGTATTTCACCGTCGACAGTTTCGTAAAATCCCAGTTTAACGTTGTCATCACGGCTGCAAACATGACGCACCCAACCAGCACAAGCACGGCCACTGTCATAAGCCATGCGTTTGTCCTCGTTCTCATGACAATGCTTCCCTCCCACGAAAGCAATTCTTCAGCCATATTGCAATTTTCTTCGAGAGAACCAAAATCGCCTTTGTTGCCGCCCTGCATCCGAAGAACAGAAAGATCGAAAGTCCGGCGCAAACAATACCTGCAGCAAGCATCGCAGCACCCGAAACGCCATTACCGCTTACAGCCAAGAAGACACACGCCAACACGCCGCCAACCAAACAAGCCGCGAGCAAAGCAAAGACCGCCCACAAGGAAACAATCACAGCCCACAACGATACGTAAAGCGAGAGCATGACGGCAAATGCAACGATACCCAAGGAAAGCCATATGGGAGAGCTGAGTATCAAAAGTACGATTTCGCCTGCGTTCAGCCGTCTTTTCGTTTTGATTCTCTCTTTTGCGATTTTCGCAAGCGGTGTTTCTGCGACCGCTTGTGCAACGATTTCTTCGACAGAACCTACTGCCGAAACCGCCTCTTCCTCCGAAAGACCTTCTTCCATTTGGTCTTCTATCATTTCGCTGTAAAATGTCAAACGCTCGTCAATATCATCCTGCGGCAGTCCGGATAAGCCTTTTTGCAGTTGCGTAAGAAATTCCTGTTTACGCATCATCTTGATCCTCCTTCGTCACAAATCGGTATATCGATAAGATTTCTTTCCACTCGTCCCTGAAATCTTCAATGCGTTTTAATCCCGCTTCGGTAATATGATAATACTTCCGCAGTCTGCCGCCATGCTCCGCCGTGCGGATGCTCAACATCTTTGCCATTTCCAACCGTTTGAGAATGGTATATAAGGTCGACTCAGAGAGTTCAATATACGGCTTCATATCTTTGATGATTTTATAGCCGTAGGAATCTTCACTCTTAATGGCAGCCAGCACGCACACATCCAGAAGCCCACGCTTCAACTGAATATCCATACGATACCTCCTTTTCTGATATACATCGTATCACGAAGTATCGAAGAAGTCAAGAAAAAAACCGCCTCTTTCGAGACGGTTTTGGCACCCCCTATAGGAATCGAACCTATAACTAACCCTTAGGAGGGGTTTATTATATCCATTTAACTAAGGAGGCGTGCGCAAGTCATTTTACAATGCAAATAATCCGCTGTCAAGAATCGGTCATTTTTTTGACAGCTCGTGAATACAATAATCAGTATCGTATTTCAAGGAGGTCTACCCATGCGCAACAACACCTTTTCCTTCGCGTGCCTTCCCTCAGACGGTACGCACGGAGACATCGACGATCTGATTTTCTCGGATCTGGACTATCAGACCAGTCAGAGATGATCTGCGGCGGACGAATGTCCGCCTTCCCTCTTTACATCGGAAACCTTTTCCGTTATAATATCCAAAGGATTT
>JAZUCN010000224.1:0-3390 GCA_045639205.1 Oscillospiraceae bacterium
AACGATGGTGGGCAGATCGTTGCCGGCGGGAGCGGAGATAACGACCTTGTGTGCACCTGCGTCAATGTGAGCCTGCGCCTTTGCCTTGCTGGTGTAGAAGCCGGTGCACTCGAGCACGACGTCAACATTCAGCTTGCCCCAGGGCAGATCAGCTGCGTTGGGCATCTTGTAGATAACGATCTTCTTGCCGTCGACAACGATGTAGTTGTCTTCGCCTTCACCTTCGTTGTATTCGACCGTGTGGCCCTGAGCAGCGTAGTTACCCTGGGTCGAGTCATACTTCAGCAGGTGAGCGAGCATTTTTGCCGAGGTCAGGTCGTTGATGGCAACAACTTCGTAACCTTCAGCGCCGAACATCTGACGGAAAGCCAGACGACCGATGCGGCCAAAACCATTGATAGCAACTTTAACAGACATGGAAAATTTCCTCCTTCTATTTATGCCGCTTGTGCGGCATGCAAAGTACTCTTCATACTTTTTCGGCTAAAATTATACTGTATTTTTTCCCTTCTGTCCAGTGCTATTTTTACGAAAAACAGCCAATTTATCCGTTTTTTTCTCTTCTTTTTTCTACAGACTGAATTCCCCGCTCTTTTTTGCGCAAAAAACCGACCTCCGCACAGACGGAAGTCGGTTTTTGTTTTAGTCTACATCACGCACCACAACTTCGGGAGCCTCGTCGAGACGCTCGGGATGCTGCAGCAGACGCTTGAGGTACTTGAGCACCGTTGCAAAATAGAAGCCATCGCAAATGCGCTCGTCGGTATTGAAGGTGTAGTCAATGTACTTTTTCTGCACCACCGTGCCGTCATCATCAATCTCGTTTGCACGGCGCTTGCAGCCAAACGCGCAGAAAACGGGCAGATTGCCAAAATCGTACAGATGATGCACAATCGGGCGAATACCAAGCGAGCCCATCGAGGTAAAGTAAATCGAGCCGTGGAACGGACTGACCTCGAGCAGGAACTTCGGAAGCATGCCAAAATAATCAAGCAGCTTCAGCAGCCATACCACAAACTTGAACACCAAACCGGGAATAAAGGAGAGCAGCTTGACCGTTTTGTCAAAATCGCTCGCTTCTGCCTGCGCCTTGATGCGCTTGACCTCGGCATCCATCTTGTAGTAGATGTCCTCCGCCGTATCAGACGGAGTCAGATGGAGCTTGATGTTGCTCTCTGCACCATCGGTGCTCATCTCTTCTTTGATGGTCATGCAGAACTGGATGTCATCGCCGCGCGAATACACGCGCTGTCCGGACAGGAAACGGTTGACTGCAGGATACTTGGCAACACAGCGCACATACGCCGCAAGGAACACGTGCGTAATGCCGAAATTGCTCAAGCCCTGCTTGCGCTTTTCGCGGATATAGCGCTCCATGGCGGTAATTTCCACCGAGTCCTGGATGGAGTTATTCGACTCGTTGCGCTGGACCATGAAGTATGTTGCCACAACTGCCATCGGGTCAAGCGTACGCAGTCTTCTGCCGTCCGAGCGGTCACCCCACGTCGGATGATAGTTGTTGTCCAGATGTATTTTTGTGCCAATCACACAAGCCAAGCCGCCAAAGAGCACCAGCATGTCTGCCAAATGGTCTTTCAGAACAGCCATCTGACCGTCTGTAAATGCCGCGCGCGCGTCATATAACAGCACAGCCAGCGTTGCAATGTGCATCAGCCACAAAATCCACAGCTGCGGTTTGCCCGAAATGACAAAGGTGTAAATCAGCGCAAAGACCATGTAGGCCAGCCAGCAAAGAAGCGTAAAGCGGCGCCCCATGTCCATAGCCGTCACATGAAGTCCAAAGTAGACGGCAAACAGGAATACGGGCACAGCCGTGCGGTAAAGGCGTTCTTTTCCGTTTGCAAGTAAAATAAATGCATACAGCAAAGCTGCCACAATCGGTAATACCATAAAAGACCACACCGTCTTGGCTTCCGCGCCTTCCCCGCGGAAAAATGCGATGCGTACGATTACCGAACAGATCATTGCCAATGCCGCCAACCAGGTCAGAACGCTTTTCCTGTCGGCGTAGTAAGAAATTCTCTGTTTCATGCTGTGATTATATCACAGTTTCTTCCACCTGTCGACAAAAAATCCCGCACGGAATTTTTCCATGCGGGATTTTGCGTTTCTTTCCTTATTCGACAATCACACCGCGCTCTGCAAACCCGCGCACCATCAAATCCAAATCGGGCTCGATATGCAGCGGTTCACCCGCGGCCTTGATGGCGTTGGCAACGTCCTTCAGACCGTTGCCCGTCACAACAGAAACGACCGTCGCATCAGACGGAATCAGCCCCTGCTCGCAGGCCTTCTTGAGCGCGGCTGTGCCTGTAACGCCGGCAGGCTCCCCAAACACGCCGCAGGTCTTGCCGAGCAATTTCTGTGCATCCAAAATTTCCTCATCGGTCACATTGATGGCAAGACCGTTCGACTCGCGAATCGCGGCAAGCGCTTTGTCTGCATTGCGCGGAACGCCGACAGAAATGGAGTCCGCAATCGTGTTTTCCTCCATTGGCTCCCACGGCGCGTCATCCTGGATAGCTCTGTTGATGGGATAACAGCCATACGACTGCGCGGAAATGAGCCTCGGCAATTTATCGATCATGCCGATGGCATACAAATCCTTCAAACCCTTCCAAACACCTGCAATCGTGCATCCGTCACCGACCGAAATGGCAAGATAGTCGGGCATTTGCCAGCCGAGCTGTTCGGCAATTTCCAAAGACACCGTCTTTTTGCCTTCGGAAAGATAGGGGTTGATGGCGGCATTGCGGTTATACCAGCCATACTTGTCGATCGCCTCGGCAGAGAGCTTGAAGGTCTGCTCGTAGTTGCCCTTGACCGAAATGACATTCGCGCCAAAAATCATCAACTGCGCAACCTTGCCCTTCGGCGCGCGCTCAGGCACAAAAATGTAGGTCTTAAGTCCTGCCGCCGCGGCATTGCCCGCCAGTGACGAGGCGGCATTGCCCGTCGACGAGCACGCAATAATCTTCGCGCCTGCCTCGAGCGCCTTTGCTACCGCCATCGCAGAGGCGCGGTCTTTGAGCGATGCCGTCGGGTTCTGTCCGTCATCTTTGATCCACAGTTTTTTGATGCCCAACATCTGCGCCAAACGCGGCTGCTCATACAATGGCGACCAGCCCACGCGAAGCGGCGTGTCGGGGGTATCCTCCTCGACGGGCAGAAGTTCGCGATAACGCCACATCGAACGGTTTTCGCGCTTGGCCATCACTTCTTTGGTCATGCGCGTCTTGATGTATTCATAATCATAAATGATGTCCAAAATGCCGCCGCATTCGCAGTTGGTCAAATCGGGGACTGCCTCATATTCCCTGCCGCACCTGACGCATCTTGCACATTTGACATTTTTCAGCATACTCTTTC
>JAZUCN010000225.1:0-7076 GCA_045639205.1 Oscillospiraceae bacterium
ACCCGGATAACGCGGGTCGGGCGAGCCGCCAAGCTCGATACACGAATCGAGGTAATGGATGCCGAGCGAAACGGTGGCGGTGCAGTCTGCCATCTGTGCGCGCGGAGAGCGGCTGAAAGGCGCGCTGACCCAGCGCTCAGGATCGCCAATGCCGACCAGATCCGCGCCAAAACGCTTCGCGGCGGCCTTGATATCGTCTGTGAGCTTCTGATTACCAATGACCATTGCAAGTTTCTCTCTTCTTTAGATTTCTTTGCCGTCTGCCAGGCAGGTTGCCTTGCCGTCAACAACCTTGACTTCGTAGACATGGTCTTCAAAGCGGAAGGTCGCAGAGGCATTGTTCCATGCGGCGGGAAGCTTCGGCAGAATCTTCATGCCCTTCGAGCCGTTCTGGAAGCCGAACATCTGCGAAACGATGACCCAAATGCACCACGAGGTCGTGCCTGTGCTGTAATGCGCGGCATTGACGCGGCCGTGGTTGAATTCACCGTCTGCGAAGTAGTAGTTGCTGAACTGGATCGGGTTGCCGTAGTCCTCATCGGGCGCCAGGTCGAATCTCGTCGGCAGGATCTTCTCGATGGTCTCAAGCGCAAGGTCGGAATCGCCGCGCACGACATCGGAATATGCCTTGAACATGACCGCGTGGTTGTAGACAGAGCCGTTTTCGGTCGTGCCCTGCTGCTTGATGCTGATTTTGCCCCAAACGGGATTCCACTTGCTGAAGCTCGGCCATACGACCTTGTAGCCGTATTCGTTCTGCAGATACTTTTCAACCGACTTGTGTGCTTTTTCCAGGCGTTCGCCTTCGGCAACTCCTGCCATGATGGTCCAGGTCTGGCTGTTGAGGAAGATTTTTCCCTCGTCATCCTTGACCGTACCGTAGGGTTTGCCAAAGTCATCGTAACCTGCGATGTACCACTCGCCGTCCCAGCACCACTTGTTGACGGTTTCCTTCATCTCGCGGCTCTTGCGGTCGAGTGTCGGGTCGAAGTGGATCTTGTTCAGGCGGTCAACGGCATAGATGAGGCCGACGCTGTTCCATGTCGATTCGCCTCTGCCCTCTCTGCCGGGTCCGTTGATGGGATCGGTCCAGTCGCCGTCGAGCAGCAGGCAAAGACCGTGTTCACCGGTCTGACCGAACATGTAATAAGCCGCCTTCTGCATATGCTCGAGAATGGTGTGCTTGACGGGGCTGTCCAGGTAGCCGACCTTGTAGTTGTACACTTCGGGATCGGCCATGTTTTCCAGCACTTCCAGACCGCACAGGATCAGCCACAGATACGCATCGCTTGCGTGGATATGGCAAAGACCGATAGGGGGCGAATCATCGAGCGTCTGATGCTGCTTGTAGAAGCCGTCAATGTGCTGTCTTTCCAGCAGTTTGACATAGGACTCAAATGCGTCTTTGGGTCTGATGAGCGAGTAGCCCATGAGGTCCTGCATTTGGTTTCTCGTGCAGCAGTACGGACCGCCGCGGTTGGTATAGACGAAGCGGCGAAGCTGCTTTTTCAGCCAGTAGTTGACCAGCGCATCGAGTTCCTTGTTGGGCGTATCGATGCGGCAGGAATCTGCGATATCCTGCCAGTCGGCAACGGTTTCGGCATAGAGCTTATCGATGTCCTTCAGGTCTTTCTTGCATTGTGCAAGCTCCTTCATCTCCTTGACCTTGCCGATGAGGTAGTTGATGGTCTTCTTTTCGCCCGGCTTGAGGGTATAGCTGTGGTGCATGATGGAATAGCATTGCTCGAGCTCGCACTCTTTGTTCGAGCAAGCACGAGCCTCAACCGCCTTGGGCATCAGGCTGTAATCGTCATAGCCAAAGAAGCGCTGGGCGTTGCCCTCAAAGGAGGTGACCTCGGCATCGGTCATGACATACTTGACATGCACGCTCGGTTCAAGCTTGACCTTCTCTTCATACTTGACATGATACGGGAAGCCCGTGCAGTACATACAGTTATACTTCTTGTCAAAGCGCGACGAGAAGGACATGAGCTGGTCGATGGAGAAATGGAACATCGAGAAGAAGTCGACTTCCACACTCTTGTCGGTCGTGTTCTGCAGTTCAGCCGTCCAGAACACACGCGTGCCCTCTACGGGAACAAAGGTGCGAATGGAGGCTGCGACGCCGTCAAAGGTTTCCTCTGCGCGGCTCTCGTGCAGGCTGTGTCTGCAGGCATAGCCCTCGCCCTCGCCGCGGCACATCTTGTATGCCTTGCCGTTGACGTTCAGGTAGAAACGGTTGTCGTTCGGCATGAGGTTCGTGCGCACGAATTTATTGCCGATGGCAATCGTGGAAGCCTGCATGCGCTGGTTGACTTCGACATACATCTGCTTGTTGATCAGCAGATTGGTCCACGGGTTCGGGGGGAACGGCGTGTCGATGCGAAGGGTCGCACCGTTGTTTTCAAAAGCACAGTATTTTAACATCTATTTTACCTCTTTTTATTCTGCGCCTTGCATTGCGCGGAATGTCTCAATCCATCGGTCTGCCAGATACTGCCGCAGGGGAAGATCCGGATGGATACCGTCAGCAGACCAATAACAGTAGGGCGCGTTCTGCGCCATATGGTCGAGTTCATCTTGGATAGCAAAGAAGCCGAAGCCTCTTTGCTCTGCCAGTTCTTTCACGATCTCTGCCTTTTCCTTGACAGACGCGAGGAAATACTCAAAGCCCTTGCGCTCAGGCTCACCGCGCAGCAAGAACGGTGCGATGAGCATGATTTTCGCCTGCGGCAGCGCCGCCTGAATCTCATCGAGCATCATCGTATAGACCGCCTTGTATTTCTCCGCGCTGATATAACTGCCGCCGGCTTCTTCGCACCACGAATCGTTGACGCCAACGAGGATGCTCAGATAATCGGGCTTCAGGTCAAGCACATCCCTGCGCACGCGCGCATACAGATCCACGACGTGGTTGCCCATAATGCCGCGATTATAGAACGTGTACTTCCCCGGCTCCTCGAGTCCCAGTCTTGCCGCAGCGAGGGCTGCATAGCCCTCGCCCATATGCGTCGGCTTTTCGCGGTTTCGATTGCAGTCGGTGATGGAATCGCCAAAAAACAGGATCGTTTTCATGTTGCTTGCTTCTCCTTACTTTGCAGCGGGATATTCGTTGCAAAGCAGGCGGTAGGGAGCTTCGTCCTCTTCGATTTCGGGGAAGCGGCCTGCGGGCGGGTTGAAGCGGTTGTCGGTGTTGTCATCGTTGCACTGGCTGACTTCGCCCAGCAGAACATCACCCGTACCGGGTTCAACTTCAAAGTCATGATACATGTACTGACGGACGTAGATGCTCTCACCCGGCTTCAAGCGAATCTGCGTGCCTGCCGGAACATAGCGCTCGTAGCCGTCGGTGTTGACCAGAACATCGGATTCATAGTCGACCTCTTCGTTGGGAAGGGAGTTGTAAACACGGATGAGGATGTTGCCGCCGCCGCGGTTGATAATATCCTCGGTCTTGTACCAGTGGAAGTGGTTCAGCGCATACTGACCTTCCTTGAGGAAGAGCAGTTTTTCTGCATAGACCTTGGGATACTTGTCAGCCTGCAGACGGTTGCCGTTGCGGATGGTGATGAGCGAGAAGCCCGTCTTGTCAAAGTTGCCCGTGCCGTAGTCGGTGATGTCCCAACCGAGCATGCAGTCGCGGATTTCGTCATACTCATGACCCTTATCCTGCCATTCCTCCGGGGTGAAGTGGCAGAACGGCGGCAGATAGCAGTTGTACTTTTCGCACATTGCCTCGAGTTCGTGCAGAGCCTTGTTGATTTCGCTTCTTTTCATGGTATATTTCCTCCTAAAAAATAATTTTTCTTTTTATTTTCACTCTGTCATTACGATTTTCACATCATAATGTCCGAGTTTTTTAAACGAGATTTGTGTTTCTTCTTTGCCGTTTATGGTCATGCTTGCAACATGACTGCCGCTACCGATCAGTTCAATGTCCAGCGTCAGATCACGCAGACGAAGCCCTTCCAGTTTCACCGTGCCGAAGCCTTCGGGAAGGCACGGCACAAAGCGCACCGCATCGGTTTCAAGCATCACGCCAAACAGCCCAAAGACCACGCCGCGGATATAAGCAGTTGCCGACCATGTCTGATTGGGGAACGAATCCCAGAACTGTCCGCACTGCCAGCCGCCGTAGGGTTCACCCGTTTCGCCGTGGTAGATTTCACGGAACTCTCCGGAATCGACCGCCAGACGAGCCATGCTTCGCAGTTCACGGGCGACAAGATCGCATCGTTCGTGTTTCGCGCAAGCGGTGATGAAGTAGCCATTGATAAACGGCCAGACGAGGTTGTTGTGCCGCGCGGGATTTTCCTCGGAAGATGTGCCCGCAAACGGCGGCCAAACAGCCATGAGTCCGTTTTTACTTCTGTATGCGCCATCCAGCACGCGCTTCGCCTGCTCAGCCGAGCAAATGCCCGACAAAATCGCAAACGAAATGCCACAGCCTTCCTGCGCATCGCAGGTTCGTCCATCGGGATAGAGCAGATAGCAGAAAGTGCCGCGCGCTTCATCCCAAAGATACTTCTGTACGGCATCTTTGAGCGCCTGCGCCTTGTCTGCAAACGCCTGTGTGGTCGCTAAACCCAGTTTCTGCTCCATTTGCCCAAGTGTTTCATAGACCGCGTAGTAGATGCTGTTGACACTCAGGCTCATGATGCCTTCAACAAGCGGATGCTTGCCCATGAACTGCTCGGTACTTCCGGGTGCATACAAATCCTGCGGATAGCCCGCAATGCCGTCCTGGAAAAACGCACCGCCTGTAAACAGACCATAAGTTTGATTGAAACTGTTCTGCTCGCGCTCTGCAAGCGTACGGCAACTTGCCCCATAAGCGAGTTTCAGGAAATCATCGTCGCGTGAGGCGAGGTAGTATTTCCACGCGCCAAGCACCCAGATGATTTTATCCCACTGCTGATTATCCATCTGGACAACCACCTTGCCGTCTGCATCAAGCTGGCATACGGAAAGCAGGGTGTTTTTTGCCACCTCGGGCTCGAGGAAACAAGCGGCATTCATCGTATTGACCGCCGCATCGCGTGTCCACGGCTGACCGTAGCCGCCGCCTGCGCGAATCATCAAACCAAGGTCTAAATCGAGAAGACCCGTCTTGTTGAATTTCTCCGCGGGGCATGCAACGGTGTTGACCAGCAGCAGATTGTCCAATGCCATCTCATACGCCTTGACGATGGTATCGTCTGCGCATGTAAGTTTCGGCGCATTGGCTCTGCAAGTCTGTTTGTAATCGTTCATCGGTTACATCCTCTCGAGGAATTTGATAAGCAAATCTGCCAAAAGCGCGTGTCCGGCATCGTTCGGGTGCAGACCGTCTGATGTGTAGCGTTCGTACAGAACGGGGACATTCGGCTGGAAACCCGAGGTCGCATAGAGGTCAAGCACAGGCAGTGCGTAATACTCTGCGACCTCGCGGATGATGTTTACATAATCTTTGAGCACCAGACTCGGCGTTTCCTTACGCGGATCGCCGTAAGGATCGTCCTCCACGAGTCTGTGAAGCGGTGTGAGCACCACGATTTTTGCCGCGGGATAGCGCTCGATTGCAGAGCGATAGAGCGTATGCAGTGCGCCATAGAATGTATCGGGCGTGCGGTCTGCCATCGTGCCGATGGGTGCATCACCGTGACCGTAGTCATTCGTACCGCCGAAAATGACGATGATATCCGCATCCTCGTCCATCTCCAGAACGCGCTTGCAATAGTCCAGATCGAAACTCGCGTTTTCCGACGGCTTGCGCTGGCGCGCGATACGCGTTCCCGAAATGCCGTAGTTGCGGCAAATCGCGCCCGTTCTTTCCGCAAAGACATTGACATAGCGGTTTGCAGGTGTGCTTGCCGCGACACCCTCGGTAATGCTGTCACCGAGGAAATTTACTTTTTTGCCTTTCAGTTCCATAACGCTCTCCAATCAGTCGATATTTTTCGTTTCGCGGTAACTGCGCCACACGGTCTCAAATACGCCGCCGCCCTCGGGAAGCGGTCGCACCTTGCGCCAAGTGGCGCAGGGCTCACCATCGTTCCAGGAAAGCACCTGAATCACATCGCCATGACTGTCCTCCTCGAGGACGAAACGGAACACGGGCTCCAGATTCTCCGCGCTTGTGCCGTTTTCGGCGGTATACAGCGCACTGCCTCTGGACTTGCCGACCTTTTTGGCGAAGTCTTCCATGGCTGACAGGTACATGATCTGCGTGATGAGCACATCACGCAAGCGGTAAGCTAGTTGCAGACCTGCAGGCGCGTTCACGCGAATGGTATCTGCGAAGGTATCGAGCAATTGCTTAGCGCTTTGCTTTGCCTGCGCCATGGCATCCGCCGAGCGAATCGCACCTGCCAGTGCGCTCATGCGTTTTGTCACTTCTTTGTAGTATTTTCCTGCGTTCTCACCGCCGCAGAGCAATTTCATGCAAAGCATTTCATGCTGATTGACCGCCTGCTGTGCCACGCGGCTGAAAGCTTCATCGCTGATGGATGCATCTTTCGGCTTATGCCCTGCGATATACTGCGCCGCGCGCATCGAGCCGACCTGTCCCGCGTTCAGGGCGCTTCCGCCCGGGCGGTACACGCCGTGGCTGCCCGCAACTTCACCTGCGGCAAACAGGTGCGGCACATTCGTCTGCCACCAGCAGTCGATATCCAGGCCGCCATTGTTATGCTGGGCACAAAGCGCAATCTCGAGCATCTGTGTCTTAAGATCCACGCCCTTGGAAGCATACAAATCGTACGCGGGAGCGTTCATGTGAAGCAGGCGCTCAATGGGCGTGCCGAAGCAGGCTTCGGTATTGACGAGATAATCGCGCGCCTCTTTCTGCAAGTTTTCATACGGCAGGGTTTCAAGCCCTGCGGGGTTCTTGCGGAAATCGAGGTAGACGCGTCTGCCGCGAAGCACACACTCGCGGTAGACCAAAAGGTCAATCACCGACGAGCCGTTTTGCGCCTTGCGGCTGTCAAACGGCCACTCGTAGCCTTTTTTGAAGACCATCGAAAGCGCCGTTTCCAAATTGGAATAATATTCGAGCAGGAATTCGCGTTCTTTTCCGTTTTCATCGACCGAAACAA
>JAZUCN010000226.1:0-2543 GCA_045639205.1 Oscillospiraceae bacterium
CAGATTGATGCCCGCATATTCTGCGCGCGCGCCTGCAAGCAGGTCATCTTCATAGGCGCTCGTAAAGCCTGCGCCGTAGACGCGGCATCCAAGTTCGGGGAAATCCACGTGCGTAATTTTGCGCTCGGTGAAAATATGGACATTTTCGGGCCACTTTGCCGTGCGGTAACTCGAGCCTGCCGCCGCGTAATCATGGTTGCCGGGCGCGATGAGAATCTGCGCGCGGCATTTTGAAAACGCCTCGATGAGCGCCTCGACCGTATCGGGATAGGTGTTGTCGCTGTCAAAGAGGTCGCCTGCAAGGAGCATCAAATCGCAGGACTCGGCATTGGAGAGTTCCGCCAAGTCAAACAGCAGTTTCCGCTGCTCGGCGCGGCGCATTGCCGCCTGCTCGGGAGAAAGCGCGGAGAATGCCGAGTCTAAATGCAGGTCTGCCGCATGCAAAATTTTAATCAACGATTCTCACCCTCTCTATCTTCGTGCACCGTTTCGTCTTTGTATCAATCGTCATCGCCAGCGCGTCGATCGCAACCGCGCCATCGGGCGCCTCATAGCGGTTTTTCAGTTCTCCGCGGAAGAGCGCGATGGACTGCTCTGCCTTCACGCCGAGCACGGAATGTACCGCGCCCACCATGCCGATATCTGTCTGAAAGCCTGTGCCCTTGGGCAAAATCTGCGCATCTGCCGTCGGCACATGCGTATGCGTGCCCCAAACCGCGCTTGCGCGTCCGTCAAGGTAGTAGCCCATGGCGACCTTTTCCGAGGTCGCTTCGGCGTGAAAGTCCACCAAAACAGGGATATCTCCCACCTCTTTGAGAATTTTGTCGATGATGTGGAAGGGATTATCGGGCGTGAAGTCCATAAAGCATCTGCCAAGCAGATTGACCACCGCAACAGGGCCTGCCTTTGTTTCAAACACGCCCCATCCGCGCCCGGGAAGGCTCGGAAGCAGGTTTGCAGGGCGCAGGATATAGGAATTGTCGTCCAAATACGGGCAAATCTCGCGTCTGTTCCACGTGTGATTGCCCAGCGTAATCACGTCCGCGCCTGCCTCAAAGATATCCTCCGCCTGCTTGGGCGTGATGCCCACCACGGAAGCATTTTCTCCGTTGACGATGCAAAGGTCCGTGCCGTGCAGGCGTTTGATGGCGCGCAGATGACGGCGCAAATATTCGATTGCCGCGGTGCCGACCACATCGCCTACCGCCAAAACATGAAGTTCCATTCTGCTTCCTCCCATCTTTTTTCTTATTATAGCATTTTCAGTTTCTCTTGGCTATGTTATACTGAAAAAAAGCATCTTTTCTGCAACGCGTGGAGATTTTTTTCGTCCTGATAAGAAGAGGGAGGAAACAACATGCAAGACAACGAAATTCTGGATTTATACTTTGCGCGCGACGAGCAGGCACTCGCGCAGACCGACAAAAAATACGGTCAGTATTGCCGCACCATCGCCATGAATATCCTGCATGACCGCATGGACACCGAAGAGTGCGTCAGCGACACCTATCTGCACGCGTGGAACGCCATTCCGCCGCAAAGGCCGAATGTTTTCTCGGCATTTTTAGGGCGCATCACGCGCAATCTGTCCTTCGACCGCTTCAAGGCCGCAAGCGCCCAAAAGCGCGGCGGCGGAAGTCTGCCGCTGGCACTGGAAGAACTGGGCGAATGTGTGGGCGCGGACGATACCCAGCAGGCATTTGACGAGCGCGAACTCGTGCGCGTCATCGATGCCTTCCTGCGCACACTTTCCGAGCGCGAGCGCGGCGTATTTTTAAGGCGTTACTGGTATGTAGACAGCATCCGCGATATCGCAAAGCAGTATGCCATGAACGAAAACAGCGTCAAATCCATCCTGCTTCGCACGCGCGAAAAACTGCGGCGGGAACTTTTGAAGGAGGGGATTGCCGTATGACAAACGAACAACTCTTCCGCGCCATCGGGCAGGTCGGCGATGACCTCATTGCAGAAGCCGCCCGCCCTCGCAAACTCCACACTTGGCCCAAGTGGGTCGCACTTGCCGCGTGCTGTGCGCTTGCTATTGGGCTTGCAAACATCACGGGTCTGCTTGATTTTGGCGCAAAATCTGCCGCTCCGACCGAGTCTGCGCCGATGTATTCGGTCACCACGGACTCTGCCGCGCAGGAGTCTTTTGAGGAAGAGGCCATCGCCGAAGCACCCGAAGCAGAAGCGCCCACCGCAGAAGAAGCGCCTGCGGAATCGCCGGACCTCGAGATAGACCTTGCCGCACGCATCGTCTTTGCCGGCAAAGCCTATCTGTACGCGGCAGATGACGGAAGCGTCGAGCTTGGCGAACTTCTCGGCACAGTAGAAGACGGACACGTCGACTACCTCGGCTGTGAAGTCTACGCCGCGGATGCTGAAGATTGCGTTTTCGTCCTGCACGATGGGGAATATGAACTGTTCCGTGTGGAGCAATAAAAAAGCCCCCTTGTGCAAAGGGAGCCTTCCAAGCACGCAAAAAAGAGGCACACCGATTGGTGTGCCTCTCATTTTTATTTGGCGTACTCGACAGCCTTGGT
>JAZUCN010000227.1:0-12163 GCA_045639205.1 Oscillospiraceae bacterium
GCTCATCGAACTGATTGTAGCCAATCTTGTTGGCAGCAAATCTGGTGAGCGTGTTCTTCACAACGGTGTACTCTACGCCTGCTTCGCGGAACTTTCTGCGCAGCTCGGTATCCTGTGCGACAGTGATGCCCTTGTAGTCAACGAAGACTGCGGAAGTGGATTCCTGCAGCTTGCCGGCCAGTGCATCAACCATTGCCTTTTTGCTTTCCAGTACCTTTGCGTTGGGCATGTGTGTCACCTCCGAAAAATAAAGTGTCCTCATGCCAAAGAGCATGAGGACACAAAATGCGTGCATTTGGTGTAAACCTCGGCAGGATGTGAACTATTACGGCTAAAAGCCTCCTGCTGTCTTTGGCAACTTAGGTATTATAACAGAAAAATAGGAAATGTCAAGAGCTAAATTACAGCTTTGCAGTCGAAACCTTGACGCCGGGGCCCATGGTGGAAGCCAGGACGCAGCTCTTGATATACTGACCCTTTGCAGCGGCGGGCTTTGCCTTGATAACGGCACCGAGCAGAGCGTTGAAGTTCTCCGTCAGCTTTTCCGTGCCGAAAGAAGCCTTGCCGATGGGGCAGTGGATGATGTTGGTCTTGTCCAGACGGTACTCGATCTTACCAGCCTTGATTTCAGCAACAGCAGCCGAAACGTTGGGGGTAACGGTGCCAGCCTTGGGCGAGGGCATAAGACCCTTCGGGCCAAGGACCTTACCCAGACGGCCGACAACACCCATCATGTCGGGCGTTGCAACGACGACGTCGAAGTCAAACCAGTTTTCCTTGGTGATCTTCTCAACCAGCTCCATGCCGCCAGCATAGTCAGCGCCTGCTGCCAGAGCTTCGTCGAGCTTTGCGTCCTTTGCGAAGACCAGGACCTTGCGGGTCTTGCCGGTGCCGTTCGGAAGAACGATTGCACCGCGGACCTGCTGGTCAGCGTGACGGGAGTCAACACCGAGCTTGATGTGGACTTCCACGGTCTCGTCGAATTTTGCGGTTGCGGTCTTGATGACCAGATCCATTGCATCGTTCACTTCATACTGAACGCTGCGGTCAATCAGCTTTGCGCTGTCAACATACTTTTTACCTTTAAACAATGTAATTATCCTCCTTAGTGGTGATTCGGAATAATCCTCCCACATATTTATGAGGCTCGGCCTATTGCCGATGCACCTCGGTCAAGCTTTTATCAATCGACGACAACGATGCCCATGCTGCGGCAAGTGCCTGCAACCTGGCTCATAGCGGCCTCGATGGTGTTGGCGGTCAGATCGGGCATCTTCTTCTCGGCGATTTCCTGAATCTGTGCCTTGGTGATGGTCGCAACCTTGTCCTTGTTGGGCACGCCGGAACCCTTCTCAGCGCCGATGGCCTTGAGAATCAGGGTCGGAGTGGGGGGAGTCTTGGTCACGAAAGAGAAGCTGCGGTCGGCATAAACCGTGATGATGACGGGGATCTTGAAACCAACCTGATCCTTGGTGCGCTCGTTGAATTCCTTAATGAACTGGGAAATGTTCACGCCGTGCTGACCCAGAGCCGGACCAACAGGGGGCGAAGCGGTTGCTTTTGCTGCGGGAATCTGCAGTTTGATAAAACCTGTTACTTTCTGTGCCATTGTAAGCACCTCCTGAAATAATGTGGTGATACGCCGTGGGCGTATTTTTGGCGGGGCAGTGCCCCTCCCACGTTCTGATCGTTTGTCTTCTTACTGGCTGACGACCTCAACCTGGTCGAGTTCCAACTCGACGGGCGTTTCGCGTCCGAACATGGAAACAACGACGCGAACCTTGTTCTTTTCGATGTCGAGCATATCGACGACGCCAACGAACGAGGTCAGCGGACCGTCGGTGATCTTGACATTGTCGCCCTCGGCATAGCCAACGACGATTTCGTGCTTTTCCACGCCGAGCTGACGGACTTCTTCTTCGGTCAGCGGAGTCGGCTTGGTGCCGGAACCGACAAAACCGGTGACGCCGCGGATGTTCTTGATGATGTACCATGCCTCATCGGACATAATCATCTTGACAAGCACATAACCGGGGAAGACCTTGCGGTCATACGTCTTCGGGCCGTTGTCCGTGATTTCGGTGACGGTTCCCATGGGGATCGACACAATGTGAATCACGTCCTGCAGCTGACGGGTCTCGACTGTTTTTTCGATGGTGGCCTTTACGGTGTTCTCATAGCCGGAATACGTATGGACAACATACCATTTTGCTGCTTCCGCCATGATAATACCTTAACCTTTGACCAGGGTAATGATACCGTTAACAACGACACCGCCGACAGCATCAAAAACCCAAATGCAAATACCAATGATCAAGGTGCACACCAGAACAATGATGGTGTTGTTGATCATCTGGCTCTTCGTCGGCCAAACAACCTTCTTCAGCTCGCTCTTCATTTCACGGAACCAGCGGGCGATGCGCTTGCCTGTGCGGACAAAGATGTTTTCCTTCTTTGCTTCTGCCATGTTGTTCACCCTTTCTGCAATGTTTTGTTCACTGCGTTACTTTGTCTCGCTGTGAGTCGTGTGCTTCTTGCAGAATCTGCAATACTTCTTCATCTCGAGACGGTCAGGGTCGTTCTTCTTGTTCTTCATGGTGTTGTAGTTTCTCTGCTTGCATTCATTGCATCTGAGTGTGATCTTCACGCGCATATTCGGCACCTCCTTAAATTTTGCCTCCCTGCATGACCGCGCCTATTGAAAATTTTAGATGATACCGAAACTACAATGGTATCCTCGCGGCTGAAAATGGGCATAGTACACCCCAAATTCGCAGGTGAAGACATAATAGCACAAGCATTGCGACAGGTCAACACAAATTTTCACATTTTTGAAGATTTCTTGCTATTGGAGCGAAAAACTGATATAATACGCACAGAAAAACGCCATATTAGGAGAAAAACTATGAAAGTCATGGCTATTGATTACGGCGATGCGCGCACCGGCATTGCCATTTCCGATGCGCTGGGCATGCTCGTTGGCACGACGACGGTGATCTTCAGCCGCAATCCCGAAAAAACTGCCACAGAGATTCAGCGTCTGATGCAGGAGAATAACGTCGAGCGCCTTGTGATGGGTTTCCCGCGCAATATGGACGGCACGGAAGGACCGCGCGCCGCCCTCTACCGCGAGTTTGCCGCGCTCGTGCAAACCTACACGGGAATCGAACCTGTATTATGGGACGAACGCCGCACGACCATTGAGGCGCACCAGATTCTCTCCGATCACAACTATCATGGCAAAAAACGCAAGAATACCGTCGATGCGGTTGCCGCGTCGCTGATCCTCGAGGGGTATCTTTCGTTCTTGTCGATGCAGAAAGGATAAACAATGTTTCAGGGCTTTACGGACCAGACTGTGGATTTCCTTTGGGAAATCCGTTTCAATAACAATAGAGAGTGGTTCGCCGAGCACAAGCCTGTCTACCTTGAACACGTGCAAAAGCCGATGAAAGAGCTGACGAGCGCAATGTATGACTGGTTCAGTGCGGCATACCCCAATCTGTGTATGAATACGCACATTTCGCGCATCTACCGCGACGCAAGACGCCTGTTTGGCAGAGGTCCATATAAAGACCATTTGTGGTGCTCGTTCCAAACTGCTTCCAACGGTACAGAGGTGCCGTGCTTCTTTTTCGAGCTCGCGCCCGAGGGTTGGAGCTATGGTGTGGGATACTTTGCAGACCGCGCGGGCATGAGTGAGCGCTTCCGCCGCTTTGTTGATGCCAACCCCAAAAAACTCGATAAACTCGTTGCCGCTTTTGAAAAGCAGGACGAGTTCAAACTCTATGGGCAGAGTTACGCGCGCTCGAAAGGGCACCAGGGCGAGCGCATCGAGCCGTGGTACAACAAAAAATCCATCGCGCTCATTGCCGAACAGCCTTACAATGCCGTATCCAACTCGCAGGAGCTTCTTGCCCATCTGCAGAGGGCATTTACCTTCCTGATGCCGTATTTTCGGTATCTCGACCAGGTTTATAAGTCTGTAGAATAGTCAAACTGCATAAAAATAGACATACAGGATTATGCAATTAGTACAATTTTTGGGCTTGAAACTGTAACCAAAATCCGATACAATCATCGTGTACTGAATATCAACATCAAAAAATTGCATGGGAGGCAATGAAACATGAGAATCAAAAACATTCAAGAAGTTGAAGCATTCCGCGCTGTTATCAAAGAGTGCGAGCACGATGTATACCTGAAGTCGCAGGAAGGCGACGTGTTCAACCTCAAGAGCGCTATGAGCGAGTACATCGCCCTCGGCCGTCTGCTCAGCGAAGCAGGTGACACCCTGGAACTGTTCGCATCGGCACGCGAGGACGAGGCAAAACTGCTTGCATTTATCGACTCCATCGACTAATGGATAAAGAGCCGCACAGAATGTTCTGTGCGGCTTTATTTTTTGCTCTTGAGAAATACTTCGGAAAGCCCGACGAGAATGAGAAAGCCGCCAAAGAGTTTGCGAAGAAGTTCGGTATCCACACTTGAGGCGAGCCAAGCCCCGAGCGCGGCGGTCGCACAGCCGCAGATGGCGGCAGGAATGACCGCTCGCCAGATGATCATGCGGTTTTTCGCGTGGAAAATCAGCGCGCAAGCGGCAGTGGGTAGGAAGTAAAGCAGATTGATGCCTTGCGCGAGTTTTTGCTCCATGGAAAGTGCCGCCGTCATCCATACCATCAGCAGGCTTCCACCGCCGATTCCGAAGCCCGAGAGTACGCCGCATACAATTGCCGAAGCGACGGCAAGCAAGGAATTTGTCATACCAGTAACCGCACCCCTCCGAAGATGATAAGAACGCCCAAAATCAAGTGCAGAGCACGGGCGGATATTTTGCGGAAGCAAAGCCCTGCAATCACACCACCGACCGCACCGCCGATGAGATAGGGGATGCTGTCTGCAAACGGCAGAATGCCGCGCATGCCGTAGACCACGAGCGAGACGATACAAATCGGCAGGATGATGCAGACGGCAGAAGAGAAAGCCTTTTTGTCATCAAGTTTACATAATCTAATCAACAGCGGTACGAGCACCATGCCCCCGCCTGCGCCAAAGAATCCGTTGACAAAGCCTGCTGCCGCGCCGCTGATTGCGCAGGGCAGGAAGTTTGTTTTTTTCATAGAAAAACCCTCCGCTGTCAGTATGCAACAGCGGAGGGAATTTTATTCGGTTTTAGCCAGCAATGCGCGGATGATATGTCCTGCGATCATGAGTCCTGCACTCGGCGGAACCCACGATACAGAGCCGGGGACATGTGCGCTGCCCTCGGGGATTTGGGGCTTCTGCGGAAGTTCTGTGCTCGAGAGTACGGTGTGATGCACAATGCCGTGTTTCTTCAGCTCATGCCGCATCACGCGCGCGAGCGGGCATCCCGAGGTCTTGGAAAGATCGGTGATGAGAAACTGCGACGGGTCGAGGCGGTTTCCCGTACCCATGGAACTGATGATGGGAATTTTGCGTTCGTGCGCGGTTGCGATGAGGCTGACCTTGCTTGCCACGGAGTCAATTGCATCTGCGATAAAATCAAGATCATCCGTCAGAAGGGAGTCCTTGTTGCTCTCTTCGTAAAAGACCGTTTGCTTAATGATGCGGCAGTTGGGATTGATATCGGCAATGCGCGCGGCCATGACATCGGTTTTGTTCTGCCCGACGGTTGAGCGCAGGGCAACGAGTTGACGGTTGAGATTGCTTTCGCTTACTGTATCATGGTCAATCAGTGTGAGCGTGCCCACGCCTGCGCGTGCGAGCGCTTCGGCACAGTAACTGCCGACACCGCCGATGCCGAACACGGCAACATGGGCGCGCGAGAGAATCTCTGCCGAGTTCTCGCCGAGCAGCATATTCTGTCTGGAAAATTGGGTATCCATAGATGCCTCCTGAAACAAAAGAGCCGCCCATGGGGCAGCTCTTTGTTGGATTTTAGAAAGACGTCATACGCAGGCCGAAATTGTTGGTTTCATACGAAACGTTTGCGGTGGCTTCTTCGTACCATGCGGTATAGTCATTGTTGCGAAGTGTGGTTTCTGCGAGATAGTCGTGATAGACCGTGTCGGTCTTGCCGCTGAAGTACATGATGTGGCTGCCATATTCGGTGTCGACAATCTCGGTGTCGCCAATCTGGCGGCTTTCATCGAAGCACCAATCATTGAATGCTTCAACCATCTGACCCGGGTAAATGCTTTCCATCAGACCGCCGTTGGAAGCCGTACCGTCAGTGGAGAACTGCTTGGCGAGTTCTGCGAAAGCTTCTTCAGTCTGTTCGCCTGCCAGATACGTCTCATATACAGCTTCAGCCTGCTCACGAGCGGCGGCTGCTGCGGCAGCATCTTCGGTGTCGGTAGCGGAAACAAGGATGTGGCGTACATTGACGAGCTGTTCTTCATGGCCATAGAAGGAGATGTAGTACAGAACGTAAACACCGGTTTCAGTTTCAATGTAGGTGGTGTCGCCGGGGTTGCGAGCCTTGTCGAAGAGCCAGTCAGCGGTTTCAGCAACGCAGTGGCTGTAATGTGCATCCTCGCGCAGCGTGTAGCTGTCATCTTCATAGGAGGCTTTTTCATCCTCGGACGCATTTTCCACGCACAGCGTGAGGAATGCCTGTTCGTCGCCTTCGGACTTCACAGCCATCTCTGCAGCGATTTTCAGAACCTCGGCCTTGGCTGCGTTCTCTGCGCTCGATTCGGTTTCTTCTACCGAGTCAAACGGGATGAAATAGGTGCGATAGTTTACGCCCGTATATTCGTTGGCATTTGCCTCGAATTCAGCGGCAACTTCTTCTGCGGTGTAGGTGAAGTCGTTGGCAGTCTTCTGTGCATAGAGTCTTGCAGTTTCTTCAACGAGCATATACTCTCTGAAGTTCTCCTGGTTGCAACCTGCGCCAAACTGCGCTGCGAGGTAGGCGTCTGCATTTGCAAGACCGTTCATCACAGCGTAGGAATCAAACAGAGAAGCGTAAGAGTCGACACTTGCCAATTCTTCTTCGCTCAGTTCGAAGCCGTTTGCAATCGCTTCATCATAGATGGCGTAGTTGGTAGCGGCGGTCAGCAGAGCTTCTTCTGTGAAGTAGTCTGCCCAGGTCGTGCCGGATTCTTCGTCGTAATACTGCTCATCGAGCGGCTGGTTGACGTCGAACAGATAGCTGATCATATCACCATACTGCTGGGTGTAGCTGGTGTAGATTTCGTAGTAGTAATAGTTCAGTTCTGCAGGGCTGATTTCATGCGAGCCGACAGTTGCGGCCACAGTGTTTGCGGCAAAGAAACCGCTGGTAAGCATGGTGAAGAAAACGATGATCGCAAGAACGACAGCGGCAATGATAATGCCGAGCGCGCGCTTGACGCCTTTACCCATGCCTTTCTTTGCCGGAGTCTGCGGCTGTGCGACGGGGGCGCCTGCCAGTTCTTTGCGCTTGTTTTTCTCTCGAGATGCACTCATTTGGGTTCATTCCTCTCAATTATCCGTGTTTTCGCCAATTGGCGTATCGGCACTATTATAGCGAAAGAGTATCTTTCTTGCAAGTGGAAATTCAAACATGGGAAAATTGTTTACAAATTCATTACTTTTTACAAAAAAACAAAAACCCGCCGAGGTTGCCCTCGGCGGCTGATGGCTTTTTCCCCGCAAAAGCCGTGCGGCCCCAATTATAACCTGCACGGAAGGCAGGTGGGTTGCCTCTCAACTGCTTCACCGCTTCCAACGTCCGCCTTCTGTCAAAGCAGGGGCGGGAGGCCTGCAATCGTCAGTTGAAGTACAGCATCCCGTAATCATAATGTGGGTTTAAGTGGAACCGTCACGCACCCCGCAGGGAGCTTTTTAGGTTTCTTCCGTGTCTTCTTCGTAAAGCATATCCATCAGCGCCTGATAGACCTCTTCAAGCTCTGCATCGTCATCGACAGTGACGAGAATCTGCTCGCCGTCTTCTTCTTCGGTCTTCAGAATGCTGACTTCCAGCGATTCTTCCTCATCAGCTTCGCCGGCAGGAACGAGGGCCAGATAGTGGCTTCCCTTGTATTCCAGATCTGCCAGAATTTCAAGCTCGTATTGCTTGCCTTCTTCGTCGGTGATGGAGATAAAATCCGAACCGTATTCTTCACTCATGGCGTTTCCTCCAATGTTGTTTTTCTTACTTATAGTTTAGCGGAAAACGCCTGCAAAATCAAGAGGAAATTGCACGAATGCTACGAACAGAAATCTTCCAGCGCATGTGTTAATTCTGCGCGGTTTTCAAAGCGGATACCACGACGCAGAAGCAGGCGGTCAGAGGCGTTGCACAGTGCCTGCACAGGATGTCCCGTTTTGTGCCACTGACCGCTTTGCGTGTCAAGATACGCAACCACACCATCACGGACGGTGAGAATGTAAGACGGAGATTCGGCAAAAATGGGAAGAATCAATAAGGCAGGCACGAGCAGAAATGCAGCAACTTTTCGCTTCAAAAAATCAGCTCCTTTTTCCGTAGCGTACCCGCTTTTTCGCAAATCCATCCATGCGCCTGTTCGGCTTGGAAAATTGCGGGTATGATATTCACAAAAAGTTTCCAAAATAATTGACATCTGTGTTATAATGTTAGGAAGTTAATTATAGTGGCTGATTATGGTCACTTTTCGGAATGAAAAAAACCTGCACGCAAAACGCGTGCGGCAATGGAGGAAAAAACATGATGCATAATCACGAACAGCAGCCCAAGCGCGAAAACGGCGCGGCAGGCCGCAGATGGCGCACGATCGGCAAGGTGGTCGGTACGGCGTTTTTGGTGATTTTTCTGGCACTGATGATTTTCGCGTGTCTGTTTGCGCTTTATGTAAAAAACGACCTGTCCACGCAGATTGATTTCTCAGTCGAGGGCTTCGATATGGACCAAACAACGGTTATCTACTACGAAGACCCCAACACGGGTGAGGATGTCGTTCTGCAGAAACTCTACGGTGGCGCAAACCGCATCTGGGTGCGCTATGAGGATATCCCCACGGATCTTATCCACGCCTGCGTTGCCATCGAAGACAAGCGTTTCTTTGAGCATCAGGGTGTCGACTGGTTTACGACCATGCAGGCATGCGTGCGCATGTTCCTTGGTGGCAGTGACCTTGCCGGCGGCTCGACCATTACCCAGCAGTTAATCAAAAATGTCACAGGCGCGGAGGAAGTGACCGTCCGCCGCAAGTTGGTTGAAATTTTCCGCGCGCTGGAATTTGAAAAGCAGTATACCAAGACGGATATCCTCGAGTGGTATATGAACATCATTGGCCTTGGGCAGAACTGCTCTGGCGTGCAGAGCGCGGCACAGGTCTATTTCGGCAAGGATGTGAGTGAACTCAGCCTCGCCGAGTGCGCGTCGCTGATCGGCATCACCAATAACCCCTCGATTTATGACCCGTATATCAACCCCGAAAAGAACAAACAGCGCCAGGAAATCATCCTTTGGGCCATGCGCGAGCAGGGCTATATTACCGATGCGGAATATCAGGCGGCGATTGCCGAAGAACTTCAGCTGCGCAATTCCAGCGCGGACGAAGAGGAAGATGCTTCGGATGAATACTACTCCTACTTTGTCGACCAGGTCATCCGCGATGTCGTGCGTGATTTGTGCGAGAAGACGGGCTACGAGTATGACATCGTCTACAAGATGGTCACCACAGGCGGTTACAAAATCTACTGCACGCTCAACCCCGAGGTGCAGAAGAAACTCGACGCGGTCTATGAAGATCTGACAAACATCCCCGATACGGCAAGCGCCCAGCAGCTGCAGTCTGCTATGGTCATCGTCGATAATGCCACGGGCGACATCGTCGCGCTGTGTGGCGGCGTTGGCGAGAAGCAGGGCAGCCTGACTTACAGCCGCGCAACCATGAGCAATCTCTCTCCCGGCTCTATCATCAAGCCCGTCACGGTCTATGCACCCGCGCTCGAACTTGGGCTTATTACCCCCGCAAGCGTGTATGATGACACGCCGTATTCATTTACCAACTCTGCAAGCTGGCCGAAAAACAACGATTCTGTCTACCGCGGTCTCGTTTCCATCAACGAAGCGGTCTGCAATTCGTATAACACTGTTCCCGTCAAACTCGTTGCCGAAATGACCCCCGAATATTGCTATTCTTTTGGCAAGGACAAGATGGGCTTGAGTACGCTGACTTCTGATTATGTAAACTCGCGCGGCGAAGTCCTTTCCGATGTCAACCTCGCTCCGCTGGCAATGGGCGGCCTGACCAATGGCGTAACCGTACGCGCGATGACGGCGGCGTATGCGGCATTTGCCAACGAAGGCGTTTACCGCGAGGCACGCACCTATACGCTCGTCACCGATGCCAGCGGCAAGGAAGTCGTTCTGGACAATACGCAGAACTCCTACGTCGCCATGAAGGAAATGACCGCGTGGTATATCACCGATATGCTCCAAAATGCTGTGAGCTACGGCACAGGCACGCCTGCAAAATTGCAGAGCATGAGTGTCGCAGGCAAGACAGGTACGACCACCAGCGATTTTGACCGTTGGTTTGCAGGCTACACGCCGTATTATACGGGTGTTGTCTGGTGCGGTTACGATACGCCTGAAGAGGTCGTGCTGACCGATTCTGCGGTCAACCCTGCGGTCAAACTTTGGCAGCAGGTCATGCAGGATGTGCACACGGGAATCAGCAACAAGTCCTTTGCAAAGCCGACGAATGTTGTCGCCTGCAGTGTCTGCCGCGACAGCGGCTTGCTTGCAACCGATGCCTGTAAGCTTGATCCGCGCGGAAACCGCATTGATACGGTTCAGTTGAGTCTGTATGATGTGCCGACGGAATCGTGCGCCATGCACAAGGAAGTCAAAATCTGCAAGCAGAGCGGACACGCGGCAAATAGCTACTGCGAATATGTCGCAGGCAACAGCATCGAAACCGTAGGCCTTCTCGATATCGTGCGCGGCTTCCCCACGGGCGGCATCGTGGTCGAAGACCAGGCCTATGTGGTGCCCAATGTGTCCGTGCCAAACGGCTTTTATCCCGCCGTTTCTCCCGACGCGGATGCAATTAATGTGGAATGCTACACGCACACCGAAGAAGATGTTCCCGAAGAAATGATGGAACAGCTTGAAAATGAACACGAACAAACCGCCGAGCAGGCACCTGTGGATGAACAGGGCTGGAACAGCCGCACAGGGCTTGAAGAGCAGTAAGCGGACAGGAGCACAGTATGTGGTTATCAGAATATTGGAAAGATTACGAGGTTATTGACACCTCGGACGGAGAAAAATTGGAACGTTGGGGCAAGTATATTCTTGTGCGCCCCGACCCGCAGGTCATTTGGAGCACGCCAAAGACTGATCCTCTGTGGAGAAACTATGACGCGCGTTACAGCCGCTCGAATACGGGAGGTGGCGCGTGGTCTGCGCATCATTTGCCCGAGCATTGGCAGATCAAATACGGTCCTTTGACCTTCCAGGTCAAGCCCATGAACTTTAAGCACACAGGCATTTTCCCCGAGCAGGCGGCAAACTGGGATTTTATCATGGATAAGATCCGCCATGCTGGCCGCCCGATTCAGGTGCTCAACCTCTTTGCCTATACAGGCGGCGCGACCCTTGCCGCGGCGGCGGCAGGTGCGAGCGTGTGCCATGTTGACGCGGCAAAGGGAATGGTTGCCTGGGCAAAGGAAAATGCGAAGGTTTCGGGACTTGAGGACAGACCCATCCGCTGGATTGTCGATGACTGCGCGAAGTTTGTCGAGCGAGAGATTCGCCGCGGACGCCGCTATGATGCCATCATCATGGACCCTCCTTCTTACGGACGCGGACCTTCGGGCGAGATTTGGAAACTGGAAGAGAACCTTTTCCCATTCCTGCAGCTTGTCACGCAGGTACTCTCGGATGATCCGCTGTTTATGATCATCAACTCCTACACAACGGGACTTGCGCCGTCCGTACTTGGCTATATGATGGATACCCTCATCACCAAACAGCACGGCGGGCATACCGAGTGCCAGGAACTCGGTCTTCCCGTGCGCAACACGGGTCTTGCACTGCCGTGCGGCAGTACGGGTCGCTGGTGCAAAGATTGATTCAGAAGAAAGCGTTTTAGACATGCAGGCTATTGATATAAACAAACTTGATTATACTTATAGTGCCCAGGAAGGCTTTGCTGACTATGCGGTGTTTGAGCAATTGCAGCTAAGTCGGATTAGCCAT
>JAZUCN010000228.1:0-3955 GCA_045639205.1 Oscillospiraceae bacterium
AGTCCAGAAGCGAGGTCTTGCCGTGGTCAACGTGACCCATGACAACGACGACGGGAGGACGGGAAACCAGCTCTTCTGCGGTATCCTCGCGCTCATCAAAGAGTTTCTCTTCGATGGTCACAACGATTTCGCGCTCGACCTTGCAGCCAAGCTCCGTTGCGACAAATTCTGCCGTGTCAAAATCGATGGCCTGGTTCATAGAAGCCATGACGCCGTTTTTCATCAGGCACTTGATGACCTCGGCGGGGGTCTTCTTCATGCGGGAAGCCAGTTCGCCAACCGTGATTTCATCGGGAATCTTGACAGTAAGCGGTGTTTTCTTTGCAATTTCGAGCTGCAGACGGCGCATCTTTTCCTGCTCTTCGTTGCGGGACTTTGTGCCAAACTTCTTTGCCTGCTGCTGCTTCTTGTTTTTGTTGCCGATTTTCTGCTTGCCGCTGACATAGTTCTGCACACGTTCGGAAACGAGCGAGTCTACGCGGTCATCATAGCGGTCTGCATTGACCGTAACAGCACTCGTGTCGATGACGCGGCGCTCGCGCTTGCGCTCGGGCTGCGCGGGCTTTGCGGGCTCTGCATCTGTGGGCTTAGCCTCGGATGCCTGCGCCTCAGGTGCGGCTTCAGCCTTGGGAGCCTCGGTCTTTGCTTCAGGCGCGGGGGCCTGCTGGGGCTTGGGCGTGACAGCAAAAACCTGCTCGAGCGATTCGATCTGATTGGTCTGCGTAATGTAGTCAAAGACCACATTGAGCTGCTCTTCCGTCAGATTTTGCGAACTGCTCTTGGGCTTGGGGAAGAATTTTCCCACGATTTCGATAATATCTTTTGCGGACATGGCAAAATCATCCGCGACTTCTTTGATTTTAATCTTAACTTCGATACTCATACAGCCACCTCCGGTTACTTCTTTCCATGTTTGACGTTGTTCCTGTGGGCCTTTTGTTCCTGGCGGCGCTTCATCACGCGCTGGGTTTGGCGTGTAAGCTCCGCGAGAATCTCCTGCGGATAGGAATCTGCATCGAGCGTTTCCAGAAATGCCTTGGCAAAGGCAGGGTCAGTGAAACAGCACAGCGCGCACATATTACAGCCGAGTGCGTTGCCGAGTTCTTCTTTCGTGAACGGTACGCACAGATACGGCGGTTTTCCACTGCGGCAGAACGACCGCGCGCGGCGGAATGTGTGGTCTGCGGCGTCTTTTGCGATCAGCAGCAGTCTTGCGTGACTGCCGCGGCAAGCGATGCCGACGGGCTCTTCTCCGACTTCAAGCAGACGCGCTCTTCTTGCAAGACCGAGCAGTTTCAGTGCTTTCTCATGCATCGGCGCCTGCCTCCATTCGTACTGTGAGCGCATCATAAATTTCCGACGGAATCGAGGTGTCGAAATTGCGCTCAAGAGCTTTTGATTTTCTGGCTTTCTGCAGGCAATCCGTACAGGGGCAAAGGTAAGCACCGCGTCCGGGTGCCTTGCCCTTGAAATCGAGTGTAATCTCACCCTCGGGCGACTTGACAACGCGCACGAGTTCTTTCTTGGGCTTCATCTCCCGACAGCCAATACACTGTCGCATCGGGATTTTCTTTTGCATCGGGGTGCCTCCTTTCCTGACAGGAATCTTACGCTTCTTCCTCTTCCTCCTCAGCAAGCTCACTTGCCTGCGAGGCGGACTTGATGTCGATCTTATAGCCGGTCAGACGAGCTGCCAAACGGGCGTTCTGACCTTCCTTGCCGATGGCAAGCGAGAGCTGATCGTCGGGCACGACCACGCGGCAGGCCTTGACCATACCGGGCAGAACCGTGACAGACAGGACATCGGCGGGGCTCAGTGCCGAAGCGACAAACTCGGCAGGGTCTTCCGACCAAACGACGATATCCATCTTCTCGCCATGCAGTTCATCAACAACCGCGCCCACGCGCGCGCCGCGCGTACCGACGCAAGCGCCGACGGGGTCGATGTTTTCCTGCGTTGCATGCACCGCCAGCTTCGTGCGGCTGCCTGCCTCACGGGCGATGGACTTGACTTCCACGATGCCCGATTCAATTTCGGGAACTTCCAGCTCAAACAGGCGCTTGACAAGACCCGGATGCGTACGCGATACGACGATCTGCGGGCCGCGCGTCGAGCGGCGAACTTCTACAACATACACGCGAATCATATCGCCCTCGCGATACTGTTCGGAATGTACCTGCTCGGAGAACGACAGAAGCGCTTCGGTCTTGTCCTGACCGCCGATGCGCACATGCATATCGCCGCTCATCGGCTCAATGCGCGCAACCGTTGCGGTGAGGATTTCATGCTCCTTCGATGCAAATGCGTCAAAGACCATGCCGCGTTCTGCCTCGCGGATACCCTGGATGATGACCTGCTTGGCCGTCTGTGCCGCGATGCGGCCGAAGGCCTGCGTCTTGACGTCGACATTGACAAGGTCACCGATCTGTGCGTGCTTGCTGATTTTCTTTGCCGCGTCGAGGGCGATTTCGGTTTCCTCCGTGAGAACTTCGTCAACGACTTCTTTCTGCACGTACATCTTCATGGTGTTGTTTTCGATTTCAACAAAGACATTGTCCGTGAAGCACTCGTTGTCTTTCTTGTAGGCAGCAATCAGAGCCTGCGTGATTTTTTCAATCATATAGGCCTGCGGAATGCCGCGTTCCTTTTCCAACTGCGCCAGAGCGGCGAAAATTTCGGCGTTCATTTTTCTGTATTCCTCCTCGGTTAGAATTCCGCGCGAAGACGCACAAGCGCGACTTCATTTTTCTCAAATTTCACTGTTTTACCTGCAGTTTCGATGCTCACTGCGCCGTCTTCATAGGCGCAAAGCTTGCCAACGTGCTCCTGCGCGCCATCTTTTGCGCGGTACAGACGAACCGTGACGGTGCTGCCCATAAACTGCTCAAAATCACTCGGACGCTTGAGCGCACGCTCCAAACCCGCCGAGCAGACCTCGAAGCTGTAACTGTCGGCAATCAGATCCTTTTCATCAAGAATCGGATCAATTGCGCGCGAAACGGCTTCGCAATCGTTGATGTTGACGCCGCCTTCCTTGTCGATGTAGATTCGCAGGAACCACTCGCCACCTTCGCGGACGTATTCCACGTCCCACAGCGAGCATCCGTGCGCCTGCACAACAGGCTCGGCAAACTGCGCGACCTGCGCTGCGATTTTCATAAAAAATCACCCTTTCCAACAAGAAAGAGTGGGGAAGCGCTCCCCACTCTTTAGTAAAACTACTATAAGAATGACTGAATTATACCATCTATTCTTTGAAAAAGCAAGCGTTTTATCAGCGAAAACAGCGAAAAAAACGCAAAATTTTTGCGTTTTTTGCCACAGGAGTTGCCAAAAAAGATGCAACGGGGGAATTGCACAAGGAATTGTAAAGCAGAAAAAAGTGTGTTATACTACACGGGATAAATTGCGGAAGAAGGTAGGGCTCACGATGAAGAACGCCGACTTTGGACAGCTCTTGGCAGAACTCAGAGAGAATATCGGCATGACCAAGTTCGATGTGGCACAGCGCCTGCTTATTGACGAGCGGGAACTCTATGCGTGGGAAAATAATGAAGAAAAGCCCACGGATAAACAGGTGTTTCATTTGGCGAATATATACGAGGTAGACCCGCGCGATTTGCTGATTTTGCGCGATGAGGATATCGTGCGCCCTGTTGCCGTCTGGTCGATGCTTGGCTTTGCGCTTCTTTGTGCGCTGTCGGGCTTCTTCCTGTATCATGCACAGCTTTCCGGACGCAATGCACTGTGGCTGATTGTGGTAAGCCTCATTTCGTGCGCGCTGTTTGCTGTGTTTGCGGTGCAGTTGGAGAAAAAAGCGGAATTTTCGCAGGTGTTCATTCCGTCGGTCTATGATGGCGGCGCGATGGTGCTCGGCGCGCTTGTTATGGCTGTGTCGGGCGTGATGCAGTTGGCAGACGGCACGGGCTTTGCGCGTGTGCTCGGTCTGTGGAC
>JAZUCN010000229.1:0-4428 GCA_045639205.1 Oscillospiraceae bacterium
TGACCTTCTTCTACGCGCTCGCCAACGGCGACGATCGGACGCTGGTTGATGCAGGTACCCTGGTTGCTGCGGGCAAACTTCGTGACCTTGTAGTCAACCGTGTTGCCATCATCGTTGCGCACAGAGATGCAGTCGGCAGAAACGCGGGTAACCACGCCAGCGCCGCTTGCTGTGATGCAGACTTCGGGGTCCACAGCGCACTTGTGCTCGATGCCCGTTGCAACGATCGGAGCTTCGGTGACCATCAGAGGCACAGCCTGTCTCTGCATGTTCGCGCCCATCAGTGCGCGGTTTGCGTCGTCGTTCTCAAGGAACGGAATGAACGCCGTTGCGATGGAAGTCATCATCTGCGGCGAAACGTCAACGTAGTCGATCATCTCGCGCTCAACGGAAATGATTTCGTCGCGGTGACGGCAGGTCACACGCGCGTTAAGCAGGCAGCCGTTTTCATCCAGCGGCTCAGAAGCCTGTGCAACATAGAAATCGTCTTCCATGTCTGCCGTCATATAATCGACAACATCAGTGACCTTACCGGTCGCCTTGTCGACCTTGCGGAACGGTGCTTCCACGAAACCGTACTCGTTGATCTTTGCATACGATGCCAGATAGTTAATCAGGCCGATGTTCGGACCTTCGGGAGTCTCGATGGGGCACATTCTGCCGTAATGCGAATAGTGAACGTCACGCACGTCGAACGATGCGCGCTCACGGCTCAGACCGCCGGGGCCAAGAGCCGACAGACGGCGCTTGTGCGTCAGTTCTGCCAGGGGGTTGTTCTGCTCCATAAACTGCGACAGCGGCGAAGGGCCAAAGAACTCTTTGTTCACTGCCGTCACAGGACGGATGTTAATGAGGCTCTGCGGCGTGACAACGTCGAGATCCTGAATGGTCATGCGCTCGCGAATCACGCGCTCAAGGCGGGTAAAGCCAACGCGGAACTGGTTCTGCAGCAGCTCACCAACGCAGCGCAGACGGCGGTTGCCCAGATGGTCAATGTCATCGGTCGTGCCGATACCGCGCGCAACGCAGATCAGATAGTTGATAGAAGCAAGGATGTCATCCTTCGTGATGTGCTTCGGCTGAAGCTGCTCACGGTGCTCTTCGATTGCCTCTTCCCAACCGCCTTCTTCGACAGTCTCGAGCATCTGCTTGAGCACGCCGAAGCAGACCTTCTCGCGGATGCCGTACTGGTTCGGATCGAAGTCAACGAACTTCGCCATGTCGACCATGCCATTCGAGAAAATCTTCACAGCCTTGCCGTCAACAGTGATAACTGCCTCGTTGACGCCACGGTCAGAAATCAGATGTGCCTTCTCACGGGTGATGTTCTCGCCTGCTTCAGCAAGCAGCTCGCCCGTCATCGGGTCTGCGATGGGCTCTGCCAGCGTCTGACCGGACAGACGGTTCCAGATATCCATCTTCTTGTTGAACTTATAACGGCCAACCTTCGACACGTCATAGCGGCGTGCGTCGAAGAACAGCGCATCGAGATACGACTCTGCGCTTTCGACCGTGGGCGGCTCGCCCGGACGCAGACGGCGATAGATTTCAAGCAGAGATTCTTCGCGCGTCTTGCAGGTGTCCTTTTCTAATGTTGCAAGGATAAACTGGTCCTCGCCAAACAGTTCCTTGATTGCCGCAACGGTCGAAACGCCGAGCGCGCGGAACAGGCACGTAATGGGAATCTTGCGGTTCTTGTCGATGCGGACATAGATCACGCCATTGAGATCGGTCTCATACTCCAGCCATGCACCGCGGTACGGAATAACCGTCGAGGTATAGGTGTGCTGATCAGCCTTGTCCACTTCGTCGCCGTAATACATGCCGGGGCTGCGGACGATCTGCGAAACGATGACACGTTCCGCGCCGTTGATGACAAAGGTACCGCCGCTGGTCATGAGGGGGAAATCACCCATAAAGATTTCCTGCTCTTTGATTTCGTCGGTCTCTTTGTTGTGCAGACGCACGCGCACTTTGATGGGCTTGGCATACGTCGCGTCGCGCTCTTTGCACTCCTCGACCGTATACTTCGGCGGCTCATTCATGCTGTAGTCCAGGAAGCTCAGTTCCAGATTACCCGTGTAATCGCTGATGGTATCCACATCCTGGAACACTTCCTGCAGGCCCTCGTTGAGGAACCATTCGTAAGAGTCCGTCTGGATCTTCAGCATATTCGGGATCGGTACAACTTCCCCGTGCTTTGCAAAACTCTTTCGCAGAGTTTTGCCGAAGAGAACATCCTGTGTCTTCGCCATTATGCTTCTCACAGCCTTTCTTTTTGGTTCTGTGTTTTCGATACGCTCGGATGAGTTGTTAAAAACTCATTTCATAATGCTTGCATATTGCTTCCGCCGGTGTTATAATCGTTGATGTAAAAAGGCGAAAATCGCAAATGCACATATTCGGGCATTATGGAAGATTATTCTAACATGCAACTTTTCGCTTGTCAATTCTTTATTTTAGATTTTTTGCCGTTTCCGTCCGCGGAATCGGTTCTTTTTTTCAAAAAACGGCGCTCTGAGCTCGCAGAGTGCCGTTTTCTTCGTTTTCAGATACACAACTCCGCTTTTGCAAATAAAAATAGGAATAATTCTCATTTTCTTCTTGTAATTTTTCTCGGCCTGTGGTATCATATCAGCAAACAGTATAACACTATGACTTACAGGAGGACCTGCAAATGTATTGTGTCAAAAAAATGACCGAAGACCTTTATTGGGTGGGCGCAAATGACCGCCGCCTTGCCCTGTTTGAAAACGTCTACCCGATCCCCGAGGGCGTGAGTTATAATGCTTACCTGCTCCTCGATGAAAAAACCGTCCTGCTCGACACCGTCGACCGCTCGGTCAGCGCTCTGTTCCTCGAGAATATCGAGCACGTGCTGAATGGTCGCCCGCTCGACTATATCATCGTCAACCACATGGAACCCGACCACTGCGCCACCTTGCAGGAAGTTGTCCGTCTTTATCCCGAAGTGAAGGTCGTCTGCAACGCAAAGACCCTCACCATGATTGAAAACTTCTTCACCTTCGATGTCCGCTCGCGCGCGGTCATCGTCAAGGAGATGGACACACTCTGCACGGGCAAGCACACCTTTGCCTTTGTCATGGCTCCCATGGTGCACTGGCCCGAGGTCATGGTCAGCTACGATGTAACGACCAAAACGCTCTACTGCGCCGATGCCTTCGGCACATTTGGCGCACTTGGCGGCAACCTCTATGCGGACGAAGTCAACTTCCGCACGGAATACCTCGCCGAAGCCCGCCGCTACTATACCAATATTGTCGGCAAATACGGTGCGCAGGTGCAGGCACTTCTGAAAAAGGCCTCCACCATCGAAATCGAGATGCTCTGCCCGCTGCACGGACCTGTCTGGCGCAAGGATATCGCATGGTTTGTTGACAAGTACGTCCATTGGGCAACCTACGAGCCCGAAGAGCAGGCTGTCGTCATTGCCTACGCCTCTGTCTACGGCAACACCGAAAATACCGCCAATATCCTGGCAGGCATGCTCGCTGACCGCGGCCTTCGCAATGTCAAGCTCTATGACGTTTCCGTCACTCACCCGAGCTACCTCATCTCCGAGGCATTCCGCGCCAGCCACCTTGTCTTCCTGTCAACAACCTATAACGCAGGTATGTTCGTGAACATGGAAAACCTCGTGCACGATATCGTCAACCATAACCTGCAGAACCGCACCATCGCGCTGATTGAAAACGGCTCGTGGGCACCCACAGCAGGCGGTCTGATGCGTGCCGAATTCTCCAAGCTCAAAAACTGCACCATCCTTGACCAGACACTCACTATCCGTTCTTCGCTCAAGGATTCCCAGCTCACGGAACTCGAGGCGCTCGCCGATGCACTGCTCGAAACCATGCCCAAGGCACAGGCGCAGCACGACGGCCGCATGACCCAGCCCGATGCCATGACCTCGATTTCGTACGGTCTGTATGTCCTGACCGCACGGGAAGGCAACCGCGATAACGGCTGCATCATCAACACTGTCACGCAGCTCACGGATTCTCCCAAGCGTATCTCCATCGCCGTCAACAAGGCAAACCTCACCCACGATATGATTAAGCGCACGGGTGTGTTCAATGTGTCCGTCCTGTCTGAAGAGGCCCCCTTCGGCATCTTCCAGCACTACGGCTTCCAGTCTGGCCGCGATGTGGATAAATTCGAAGATGTGCAGGGCATGGCGCGCTCGACCAATGGCGTATACTACATTCCGTACAGCACCGTTTCGTTCATCAGCGCCAAGGTCACGCAAACGGTCGAGTTTGAGACCCACACGCTCTTTATTGCCGATGTCACCGAAGCGCAGACACTCAGCGCAGTTGCTCCCATGACCTACGCTTACTACTTTGCAAATGTCAAGCCCAAGCCTGCCGCACCCAAGGCAGATGACAAGCCCCGCTGGGTCTGCAAGAT
>JAZUCN010000230.1:0-7252 GCA_045639205.1 Oscillospiraceae bacterium
CCTGTATCACGTGCTGATGAGCGGCAACCACGGAGAGTGGAAGGTTGCGCGTAATCTCTACGGTCTTGTTGACGGCAAGACGATGCCGACATTTGAATCGTCCCTCCCCAATGCCGAGCGAGAAGTTGACCACAGCATCGCTTCGACGCGTTCTATCAAGAATGACCCCTACATCTGGGCAATGGAGCATTACCTCAAAGAGGGCAAGACCAACGCCAATCTCATGACATATTCGCTTGATGGCGGTCCGACTGTTTTCACCAAAGTGGAGGGCATGAATGCGGAGTTCATCAAGACCAACATTCCCACGACGATGCAGGCGGGCTCTATCGTGCCTGTTAGGGTTGTTATAAAGAACAACGGCACGCTTGACTGGGAAAAGACTGACAAGGAGACCTTCCCGAACCCCGTTCGTCTTTCCAAGAAAGATGAATATAACTATTCGCAATCGAATATTACCAACGGTGTTGGTGGCTCGTGGGCAGGATGGGTTGAGTATCACAGCACGCACTTCCAACTTTTGAGCGGAACGGCGCTCAGAAGTTCGTCTGATACCGGCTATGATAATATTCCCGCACAGCCTGCAGGCGGCAAAGCATCACGCGTGGAACTGGTTGCGCCTGCTGCGGTGGGCGAAGAATATACCTTCACATTCTATCTGATGGCGCCGTATACCCCCGGTGCATATGAGTTGAATCTGTCCATGATTCAGGACACAGCGACGGCGGAGGTTCCGGCCGCAGGCTATTTCGGCGATGCTTTCAATGTGCCCATTCTGGTTACCGAAGATGCGCCGCTGGATCTTGACGGCGCAATTTTGCAGGGCCCTTCGTCTGTGCAGACATTGGTCGCGCCGAGCGCGTATTACGATACCATCATGGCCAATGAAACATGGGCGGGCTTTATGCAGGAAGACGGCTATGCCTCTTCGGGCAATGTTGCGCTTACGCTGAGCAATTTAGGCCAGAGCACATGGCTGGCGGACGATGTCAGCCTGTCGTGCACCTTCAATGGCAAGAGCATGCATATTGCACTGCCCAATGATGTTACACGGGGCGAGTCGGTTACGCTTAACGTGCCGATTGACGCGCCGAGTGAAGCGGGGAGTTATGAATTCATTGCGCGTTTGCACCATACGGACTATGGTGTATTCGGGCAGAAGTATGCCACCGATATTGAGGTCATCAACGCGCTTGACAGCGAGATCATCGATTACCATTTCCCGACTTCGATCGTAGAGGGCGGGAAGGCAATCGGCTGGGTCATGGTGAGAAACACGGGCGCGATGCGCTGGCGTTATGGCAGTGATATCGATCTGCGCTGGGACTCCAACACACGCTACATTTCCGATGCGACAGACCACGACGATGAAGCTCCCATCTACGGCTACGCGCGTCAGATGCTTTCGGGACAGACCGTCAAGCATGACGATGTGTGGACTTTCCAGTTTGACATCCATTCCTGGACTCGCCAGTCGAGTCAGAACACCTATCTCGAAGCAGGCGAGAACGTTAATTTCAATTTCCGTCTGAATATCGCCAATATTATGGGCAGCGGCGTCTATTTCGGCGAGGAAAAGATCAAAATTGAGATTCCTGTTGTCCCAGGCGGCGCTGATCTTTCCTCGCGCGAGATCGTTTTCTATGAAGATCCCGATGATATTGCCATGACGGACGAAGTTTTCCAGGGCGTGCTTGTTTCTGCGACACTTCCCGACATGGTCGTTTCGGGTGAAACGGCACCGTTCTCGTTTACCTATAAGAATGTCGGCACAGTCACATGGCGAAGCAACCTTGGAGGCGGCGACAGCGCGACGATGCCGCGTGTTCGCCTTGCCGTCAAGAACTCAAAATATGCGCTCGTTACCAATGCTGAAGGTACCGGCACACATGCATCCGACAGAAACCGCATTGAACTGCCGAAGAACGTAACGGTTGCACCCGGCGAGACTGTTACGATTGACGGTTACATCCAGGCACGTGTAAAGACGGGCGTGGTTGATAACGTCAAGATCTTTGAACCTGTTTCGGGCTCGATTACCGATACCTTTGCACTTATTTGCGAACATTCTCCCGACAAAGCAGAATTGGCGGGCGGCAAAACATGGGGAAGCTCGGATTTGAGCTGGACGATTGAGGCCGTTGAGGCTATGCCCGAGGCAGGCAATAGTTACAAGCACATCATTGCGAACTCGGCAAACGCCGAAGTCAAGGATGATGCGTTCAACGCGACAATTCTCAATGTGACATATCCCGATACGGTCAGACCGGGCGAGGTTGTGGATTTTGCCGCTGCGGTAAAGAACACGGGCACGGAGCAAATTCGCCGTCCGATTTACGGTGCGCAGGGCAACTTCCTCAAGCAGGAGGATCTGGCGGAACTGGGTGTTCCGTGCGATGATAACGGTACATTTTATTATGATGCGGCGATGACAAAGCCTGTCACATATCAGACCCACCAGACCTATGGCGAGGCGGTCTGTGATGCCAGCGGCAACTATCCGCTCTATTCCAATTATGCTTTTGGATCGGCAGAAAAGGATGTGCGCCTGTACTTTAGCGGCGATGTAGGCTATGATGCAGAGACCTTTGATGCGCAGACACAGCTGATGCCCGACAGCTTCCTGGTACTGTGCGACACAGCGGCAGGCAACAACGCAAATGCGAGCCCGAGGTATGTCGGCTATGCCTACGATGCCGAGGCGGAAGACTTCGTCTTTACGGGCTGCGTGGAAGAGGGTGTCAAGTATGCGGGTGCTGCCTACAAGGGTAACTTCGCTGTGATCGACACGTTCGATGCTGTGGCAAGCGGGGGGAATCTGAACTTCAGTGGTCAGCTTGTTGCACCGTCTGAGCCAGGTGTGTATAAGATTGGGCTGAAAGTCCGCTCTATGGGCAAATACGACGATACAACCGATGAGATCGTCTACATCCAAATTGCTGTTACTGATGATGCGTACTATGATGCGTATATCAATCAGATCAGTATTCCCGAGGTGGTCGAGGCAGGGGCACAGATCAGCGCGCCTGTGATTGCGTTCAACGCAACGACTGATGCATGGCCGCGTCTGACAGCGGAGACTAACGGCAATGACGGCATCTATCTCAAGTATACCTATGCAGATCCGTCGGATACGGACAAGACCATCACGAAATATACCTACAACGAGGTCCACCGACCCGGTGTTACGGCGTATTCGGCAAGCGAGTCTGTAGCATATAGCGGTGCGGGTTCTTATGGCACATTTACGGTTAAGATGACCGCACCGAATGTTGCAGGAACATACCCCGTCATGATGCAGGTCGTGCAGAAAGTTGATGGCGAGTATGTGCCGCTCTCGTCCGAGATGACTTACAACTATCAAATTACGGATGCTGATACCATCACGCAGGTCAACGATCCTGCGGATCTGCCTGTTGACTCTGCGGTCGACTACAAGGTCGGTTTGGTCAGTTACAGCGTGCCCGAGTTCATGACGCCGGGTGAAAAGGTTCCGGTTTCGTTTACCATTAAAAACCTCGGCACGGGCCAGCTCAAAGCGCGTCATTCGGGCTATGGCGCACAGCGCATGACCTATATGCGCTTTACGGATGATGTTGGATTTATCCGTACGGCAATCAAGCCGGATGTGTATTCGAAGCAGATCGTTGCGCCGACGGCGGAGGGCTATCCCGCGATTGCGGATAAGTTCTATCTGGTTTGCGCCAATTCGCTGGCGGATTATCAGAACGGCGAGGAAGAAGTAGGTCAGAAGCCTGTTCTTCATAGAGAGCCCTATGGCTACACGATTGAAGGTGCGGCAAACCCCGAACTGACCATGCTCGATCTGGCGGTTGCCGGCAATGTCAACAGCGGCGAAACCTACACCTATACAGGCTGGCTGGTTGCTCCGTATGTCGAAGGCAGTTATGAGGTGACCTTCGGTGCTTACAATGACGACAGAAAGACTTACTATTCCGAAACGCAGACAGTGACCATCCATGTCAGCGCAGACGGCACAGTTCCCGAAATCCTGGTTGATGCCGATGGCATGTATCCCGTGGATTCCTGTATGGATTATGATTCTGATCAGTTTGGCTTATTTAACAGCGCACTGCCCAATGCGGACTACTACATCGCGAACAAGGCGTTCTTCTGGGATCTGTCTCCCGACCAGACCATTGCGCCGCTTGATGACCGCGAGCAGCCTGTCGGCACGGATCACGACACCTTGAGAAAACTGTTCTACGCGCAGATGCAGCAGGCGCAAAGCCGCAAGACAAAAGGCAATCTGCATGTAGAAGGCTCAGGCATCTTTACCATCGGCGGCTTTATTCCGTGGCATATCAAGTACACGGATGACAAGGATCCCGAAACGGACATGGCTGCATGGCATGCAGAATGGAATCTTGTCGATATCTGTTCGGAATACGGCGGACAGATCGACGCCGATGCATACGGCACGATTGGTCTTTCCAACGCTTCGTTCTATCAGCACATTGCTTTTGACCAGGCAGGAACGCCCGCGCTGCAGGCGAAGGATACCTATGATCCTGCGGTTGGCGATGCGTCGGTCAAGTATGACCCCAATGTGAGTTATGTCATGTTCTACATGGGCGACTATGACGGTGGCTCGTGGGTCGGAAATCTGCTGAAGGCCATCTGGGATGACCCCGAACGCGGCACGATCCCGCTGGCATGGCAGGTCAACACCAATCTTTCTGACCGCGTTCCGCATGTCTACAACTATCTGTATCAGACTGCCACGCCAAATGACTATTTTGTCGCGGGCAACAACGGCACGGGGTATTTTAATGTAGACTGGATGCTCAATCCACGCGATCTTGCCATCACGCAGGCACAGACAGATGCCATCAAGCAAAGTTGGATCTCCTACAACCAAAGCGAGTATCAGCGTTTCTCGATTGATATTACAGGCTGTATGCAGTTGGGCACCAGCGGACGGATAACCGAGCAGGCGATGGAGATTTATCATCAGACTACGCCGTACGGCGCGGCGGATGTGCGCGGCGACCGCAGCAGAGGCTATGGCATCTATGGCGCAGATGAAAATAACATCGGAACGCCCTTTACCTACAATGCGCAGCTTGCAAGACCTACTTCCGAAGAAGCGATTGCCAGTTGTGCGCAGACACTCAACACGGCGCTGTCGAGAAATAACAACATTGTCTCGTGCAGTTCTGTTAAGGCACTTCCGTCGCAGATCAACGATATCGTTGAGAAACTGGAAACCACATATGGTCGTACGGTCAAGGTCGTTGACCCGTATACATACTACCGTCTGTACCGCGAGTCTTTGACCTATCAAGGCTTGGGAGCGGAACTCATCGACTATCCGAGCGTTGACTTGTATGCGCGCAATGTTTCGTTCGGCGAGTCATTGCGGTTGGTTATGTCGTACAAGTTTGACAGATGGAATATCTCGTCTGTGGATATGTCAAAGGATGCCGGTCTTCTTGTGTGGACAGAGGCAAGCGCGGCATCGATGATGCATACCGATGTGAATTATCCCGAACTATGCACGAGAGTTGTCGGTCTGGAACTTGTGCCCGGCACGACAGATGTGTATGCAGGACAGACAACGTCTTATCTTGTAAAGGATCTTGACGAGTTTATCTATGTGCGCGCGTATGTGATCATTAACGGCACCATGCATTTCAGCGATATTACGGCATATAGCCCGAAACAGTATGCTATTAACATGGCACAAAGCGGCTCTGCCGAACTGGATGAACTTGTTGTTGCGATGCTCAACTATTCTGCCGAGGCGCAGAGTTATGCAGGAGAGAGCCGCACGGCGGATAATGTTCTTGACGAGAGCCAGAAGGCGCTTGATTATGATGCGTCTGTGATTGAGTCCGTCGAGCCCATCGGTTCGCTCAAGACGACCGACACGGCAGGCTATTTCGGTGCGGCGAAGAAGAATATCCGTATGAACGATAACTTCAATCTGCTGTTCTTCTGGCCGATGAAGAACTCCACGATCAACCTTGCAAGTGAGCACGGCGTGCTGTTCTGGAGCGAAGAGGACTATGCAAAGGCAACGGCGCTGAACAAGCAAACGGCAACGCAGGTGGGCCCGATTATGAGAGCGACCATCAACGGTAAGAATCATTACGGCTCGGAGTACACGGGTATTGCCGCGCGCAGTCTTGGTGATACAGTTTATGCCTGTGCGTATGTGGTGCTTGACGGGGTGACGTATTACAGTGATCTTGTTAACTACAGCGTCCATCAGTACGCAAGCAACATGATTAACAATTCGAGCGCGATGGGTACGCTTGCAAAGCGTGTGCTCATCTACGGCGATAAGGCAAAGACCTACGCCGAGGCGAATGACTAAAAGGAGGGCATGGAATATGAAGAAAATTTATGAAATGCCTGAAGTCGAGCTCATGCAGTTTGCAATTGCGGATATTTTAAGCACATCGGAGGTTCCCGATGTTCCGGAAATTCCCGGCGAAGGCACTGGTGAATGGGACGACTATTACGATTGAGTATCAGAGAAAACAGCCATCCCGAAAGGGGTGGCTGTTTTTCTGCCGCTTTTTTCTTTACATTCAATTTTGTATCTGTTATAATCAAGCGCGAAATGAATGGCGCTTTGCGTGATTCTATATGCGCCCGTAGCTCAGCTGGATAGAGTGTCAGACTCCGACTCTGAAGGTCGCTGGTTCGAATCCAGTCGGGCGTACCAAAAAAGGCTCACCCAAAAAGGGTGGGCCTTTTTCGCTCGATGCGATGAGAAGTTTATTCCCGAAGGGGAAATCCAGTCGGGCGTACCAAAAAAGGCTCACCCAAAAAAGGGTGGGCCTTTTATGTGTTGTTTATAATGCGTCGAGCAGGGCGGTGACGGATTCGTCTGCGGTTGCCCAGGAGGTCACGAAGCGCACAGCGGTGTGATGTTCATCGACATTTGCGGTGAACTCGAAGATGAAGTTCTTTTCCAATTCCTTCAGCTTTTCATTCGAAAGAATGGGGAAAATCTGATTGGTGGGGGATTCTGCGTAGAACTGCACACCCTTTGCGCGCATGCCGTCTGCAAGGCGCTCGGCGGTGCGCACGGCGTGTTTTGCCATATCAAGCCACAGGTCGTTGCGGAAGAATTCGGCAAACTGCACGCCAAGCAGGCGCCCTTTTGCAAACATCGCACCGCGCTGTTTGATGACATTGCGGAAATACGGCTTGAGCTCATCGTTGGCGATGACAAGTGCTTCGCCAAAGAGAAGTCCGTTCTTCGTGCCGCCAATGT
>JAZUCN010000231.1:0-1758 GCA_045639205.1 Oscillospiraceae bacterium
CATCAACTCCGACATGGAACCGTCCGACGTGCGCTCGATGTGCTGCCGTCTGCGTCTGGATCTGCGCGAACTGCGCAAGAAGTCCGGCGGCTTCTTCGGCTCCGGCGCATCGACCGGCTCGATCGGCGGTGTCACCACCAACCTGCCGCGTATCGCGTATCTGTCCGAAACGCCCGAAGAATTCTATGTTCGTCTGGACAAGCTGATGGACATCGCGGCGCGCAGCCTCAAGACCAAGCGCACCGTCATCACCCGCCTCATGGAAGCAGGTCTTTATCCCTACACCCAGCATTATCTTGGCACGTTTGAAAACCACTTCTCCACGATTGGCCTGATCGGCATGAACGAAGTGGGCCTGAACGCCAAGTGGCTGCGCAAGGATCTGACGCACGTGGAAACGCAGAAGTTTGCGCAGGATGTGCTCAATCACATGCGTGAGCGCCTGTCGGACTATCAGGTAATGTACGGCGATCTGTACAACCTCGTAGCAACGCCTGCTGTGTCCACCACCTTCCGTCTTGCCAAGCACGACAAGAAGCTCTATCCCGCGATCATCACCCCCGCCAAGGACGAGAACGACACGCCTTACTACACCAACTCTTCTCACCTGCCCGTCGGTTACACCGAGGATATCTTCGAGGCTCTGGCAATTCAGGACGATCTGCAGACGCTCTACACCTCGGGTACTGTCTTCCACGCCTTCCTGGGCGAAAAACTGCCCGACTGGAAAGCGGCCGCTACTCTGGTGCGTAAGATTGCAGAAAACTTCAAGCTGCCGTACTACACCATGTCTCCGACCTACTCCATCTGCCACGAGCACGGCTATCTGGTTGGCGAACAGCCCACCTGCCCGCATTGCGGCGCGACCACTGAAATCTGGAGCCGTATCACCGGTTACTACCGTCCCGTGCAGAACTGGAACGATGGCAAGGCGCAGGAATTCGAGCATCGTAAGGAATACGATCTGGGCAATTCCACGCTCGAAGGCCGCCGCCTGTGTGACCGCGAAGCCGCAGCTTCCGAAGAGGCCTGCGCATGCACGGCATCCGCTCCTGCTGAGCTTCTGCTGTTCACCACTTCGACTTGCCCGAACTGCCGCGTTGCAATGAAACTGCTTGATGAAGCGGGCATCGCCTATAAGAAGATTCTCGCAGAAGAGAATCCCGAACTTGCCACGCAGTACGAGATCCGTCAGGCACCGACCCTTGTGACTCCCGACGGCAACAAATTCGCAGGCATCAGCGAAGTTCGCGCATTCCTTTCGGCAAAGAACTAATACTACATAGCAGGAGGCGATTTTCGCCTCCTGCTTTTCCCAAAAAGGAGAATCCGTATGCAATACGATATCATTGTCATCGGCGGCGGTCCGGGTGGCTATACTGCCGCGCTGTATGCCGCAAGAGCGGGTCTGTCCGCGCTTGTCATCGAGCGTTTGTCCGCAGGCGGTCAGATGGCCGTGACGCATGAAATTGACAACTATCCCGGCTTTGAAAACGGCATCGAGGGCTTCACACTTGCTGAAAAAATGCAGGCGCAGGCTGAACGCTTTGGCGCAAAGACCGAATATGCCGAGGTGCAGTCGGTTGACCTGCGCGCACAGCCCAAAATCGTCACGACTGATGCGGGCACCTTTGAGGCGCGCGCCGTTGTGCTCGCGATGGGCGCAAATCCGCGTCCGCTCGGCGTTCCGATGGAAAAAGAGCTCATCGGCCGCGGCATCAGCTACTGCGCGGCCTGCGACGGTATGTTCTACAAGGG
>JAZUCN010000232.1:0-7060 GCA_045639205.1 Oscillospiraceae bacterium
GTTGTCATCACCTGCCGTGAATTTGCAGGCATGACTCCGCTCGGCATGACCTTCTCCGAAATGGCTTCCATGACCGGCGGCGGCGTGCAGACTCCTGGCTTCATGGGTCACGGCAAGCACTACATCGCATCGAAGAAGTTCATCAGCGCCGAAGGCGGCCTTGCCCGTCTGGTTTGGCTTCCGAAGGATCTCAAGGATCAGATCCGCGAGAAACTGAACGAAACCGCCATGGACCTGTACGGCATCGAAAACTTTGCCGACATGGTCGCTGACGAAACCAACTGCGGCAGCGGCGATCCCGAAGAACTGCTGGCCTTCCTTTCCGAAGTCGGCCACCCCGTTCTCGGTCTCGAACCGTTCGATATGTAATTACTTATAAAAAGCGGTGCGACGAAAGTCGCACCGCTTTTTTATGTTTCTGCTTGTTTTTGGGTATACTATCTCTACCATCTCAAACGGAGGTAAGCTATGATCGAACAAGATACCATCAAACTCCTGCGCGAATGTGACGCAGGCATCAAAATGGGCGTCAGCTCCATCGACGAGGTCATTGACCATGTCCGCGCCGAACCGTTCCGCAAGGCCCTGTCCTCGTGCAAGCAGGAACACGAAAAACTGCGGACCGAGGTGCAGTCCATGCTGGACCGCTACCACGATGAGGGCAAAGCACCCAACCCCATCGCCAAGGGTATGTCCTGGGTGAAAACCAATGTCATGCTCGCCGCCAACGATGCCGACTCCACCGTCGCAGACCTCATGACCGACGGCTGTAACATGGGTGTCAAATCCCTCAACCGCTACCTCAACCAGTATGAAGCAGCAGACGAGCGCTCCAAGGATATCACCAAACGCCTCATCCATCTCGAACAACAACTTGCCACAGACCTGCGCGGATTCCTGTAAAAACCGCTCCTATCATTGGTCGGTTCGTTTTCCTTTTTCAATTACATGTTCTTCTTGTAGAAGAAGCCGCCAATGATCAGCGTCACTGCGAACACAATCAGATACCAGAGGTTCGCCATGCCATGGCCAACAATGCAAGCCGTAACCATGAATGCCGAGCCGACGATTGCAAGAATCGGCAGGACGAAGCGACGCATGAACGTCTCTTTCTTTTCCTTCTTGATCCACATGATGAAAATGGGGATGTAGAGGGCATAGATCGTAACGATGGGAATTTCCGAAGAGTCAAAGGCAAACGGACCTGTCCAGGTGCATGCGAGGTTTGCCAGGTAGAAATACATGCCCCAGAACGCGCACACAAGCAGCGCAACAACCGCAGAGTTGCTGGGCATATTTGTGCTCGCGCTGATTTCGACAAATTTTTCCGCCTGCGGTCCCTGCTTTCTTGCGGCGATCGAATACAGACCGCGGCTGCAGCCAAGCATCAGACCGTTCAGCGTGCCCATGCAGGAAATGGCGACAAAGAGGTTGAGGATGTTGCCGAGAACGCCGCCAAAGACATTGGTGAACGCGGTCGTCGCACCGTCATTCATCAGCGTCTGCACATCTGCACCGCCTGCAACGCCCAGGAAGTAGGCAATGTAGACCGCAATGATAATCAGGCCGCCAATAATCAGCGCTCTGGGCAAATTCTTCTTCGCATCCTTTAGCTCTGCGTTGATTGCCGTCGCAATGACCCAGCCTTCATAGGCAAATGCCGTTGCGCAGACCGATGCAAACAGTGCATTGGACGTACCGGAAAGATTGAAACCTGCATATGCGAAGTTGCTCGTGAGCATATGCGTCGGGCTGAAAATACCGACAACGATGCCAACGATTGCCATCAGTCCAAGCGGAATGAGCTTGATGATGGTCGTGCTCGTCTGGAACTTGCCTGCAAGCTTCGGGCTAAGTGCGTTCATAGCATATGCCGCGCACAGATAGAACATTGTCAGCGCCAGGCACTCCGGACCGATCACACAGCCGCCTTCGGCCGCGGGAATAATCAGCGGGAAGTTCGGCCAGCAGGATGTAACAAACACCAGGGTGTAACGGGCAGACAGCCACGCCAGCACCGAAGTCATACTCGGATAGTAAATGAACGTCATGAACCAGCCAATATAGTACGCATACTTCTTGCCTACCATAACTTCTGCATAGTCAACAACGCCGTTGACCTTTTCGTACTTCTGCGCCATTGCCGCAAAAGCAAGAACGCAAGCCAGCATGATCAGACCGCCAATGAGCCACGCGAGAATACCAACGAACAGATTGCCGTCAGCCTTCTGCAGGATCGTCTGCGCTTTGAAGAACACGCCGGAACCGATGACAATGCCTACCACCATGCAGATAGCGGTAAACAAGCCATACTTTCTTTCAAGCTTGTTTTCCATAGTTTTTCTCCATTCTTATTGTTGCCCGATTTCTCGGGAAATACTTTCTATACTATACCTTTTTGTCGGTTTTTTGTCAAGAAACCCACTTATTCCTTCATCAGCTTGCGGCGGGCAATGTTGATCGTACCTTCCTGCATCGCGTTGATCCACTGCAGGCTTCTGCCACAGCCATAAGCAACGCAGGAATCGGCATCATCCGCAATCGTGCACGCAATCTCCGTACGCTCCTGAATGAGTCTGTCAAAGCCATACAGCAGGCTTCCGCCGCCTGTGAGCACGATGCCGTTTTGGGCAATGTCCGCAACCAGTTCAGGCGCGCTCTGTTCCAAAACCGACAGAATCTCATCAACAATCTGCCTTGCAGGACGCTTGAACGCATCGAGCAGTTCTTCCGACGATACCAACTGCTCCTTCGGAAGACCCGTCTTAAGGTCGCGGCCCTTGACCAGCATCGAAGCAGGCTCAGGTCTTTCATACACACAGCCAATGGTCATCTTGACCTCTTCTGCCGTGTTCAGACCAATGAGCATCGCATAGTGCTTTCTCATGTGATTGACAACCGCCTCGTCAAAGGTGTCACCTGCAACTTTGATAGAAGAAGAGTTCGAAATGCCGTTGAGGCTCAAAACCGCAATGTCCGTCGTGCCGCCGCCGATGTCGACGACCATGTGCCCATTCGGACCTGCGATGTTCAACCTTGCACCAAGTGCCGCAGCAAACGGCTCCTCGATGAGGTAGACGCGCCTCGCGCCCGCTTCCATCGTTGCCTGAATGACCGCGCACTCTTCACCTTCCGTCACGCCGCTCGGCACGCTGACAACCACGCGCGGCTTGATGAGCGAGAACTTGACAATTTTTTTCAAGAACGCCTCAAGCATCTTTTCCGTCATCTCATAGTCCGAGATTACGCCGTCGCGAAGTGGACGCACCGCCACAATATTGCCCGGCGTACGCCCGAGCATATTTCTCGCCGCCGCACCAACCTGCAGAACCTTGCCCGTGTTCTTGTCCACCGCCACAACCGACGGCTCACGCAGAACCACGCCTCTGCCATCTTCATACAGCAAAACATTTGCCGTACCAAGGTCAATGCCAATGTCTCTGGATAACTTCATCGTATCATCCTTCCCTTTGATCGCGAGGTGTTGCCAGCGCGGCACATACCACACTCACAGCACCTGCGGTTCGTAAGACGCGGCAGCATTCAGATAATGTCGCTCCCGTCGTCAGAATATCATCAATCAGCAATACGCGCTTGCCCTCAAACTGCTCCGTCTGTACCGGGCGATACGCGCCTACAATATTTGCGCGCCTCGCGGCTTGTCCGCGCAGGCTCGATTGCGCTTTCGTGTGCCGCGTTTTCTCCAGCAAACGCACCGCCTGCAAGCCAAATTCACCTGCAATCTGCCTGCACAACAGTTCTGCCTGGTCATAACCGCGCCTGCGCTTGCGCCTTTTGCTCACAGGCACCCATGAAACAAGGTCAAACTTTCCGTCAAATTTGTCGCGAATCGTCACGCTCATCCACTTACCGAATTGCTCCGTATAGTTGCGCATGCCGCCAAACTTCCAGCGAAGAATACTTCCTCTGAGCTTGTCCTCATAGTAAAAGGTCACCGCAGTATGTGAAGAAAACTGCACCTTTGGTTCTGCGCCCTCGTATTCGGGCAAATCAAATACACAACTTTTGCAAATCGGTGTCTGTGCCGATTCGAGCACATGCCCGCAAATCATGCACCTTGGCGGATACAGTAGATCCAGCAGCCATGTCAGCACTCGCGCACTCATCTCGCTTCATCCTCCAGCCGCAGTTTCAGTCCGCTGTAGCGGCGCTGTTGGCGGTCGTTGTGCGTCATCGCGGCAACAACTTCCTCGTTGCCTACGATAATCAAAAGCTCCCTTGCGCGCGTGATTGCCGTGTAGAGCACACTGCGCGTAAGCAGATACTGCGAGCCTGTAAACGCGCTGAAGATAACCGCGCGATACTCGCTTCCCTGGCTCTTGTGCACCGTCATCGCGTAGGCAAGTTCCAGCTCCGAAAGCATCTCAAAGCCGTATTCCGCCTCGCGGTCATCAAAGACGATGCGGATGGTCTCCATCGCAAAATCAATTTCCTCAATTCTGCCGATGTCACCGTTGAACACGCCCGTGCCTGCTCCGAGCCCATCGAGCCTTTTCCACATTATATCATAGTTGTTGCGAATTTGCATTACCCGATCGCCTTCACGGAAAATAAATTCGCCATATTGCTTTTCGCGTTTTCCCTGCGCTGGCGGATTGAGCACTGCCTGCAGGGCGCGGTTGAGATTCAGCGTACCCGTTTCCGACTTTCTTGTCGGCGAGAGCACCTGGATGTCCGCAGAGGCAATGCCCATGTTCTGCGGCAGACGTACCTTGCACAACTGGCAGATCGTCTGCACCACTTCCTCGCCCGTACGCCTTTTCATAAAGAAGAAATCGCGATCCTTTGCCGTCAGCACAGGAAGTTCTCCCGCGTTAACCGCATGCGCGTTCATAACAATCAAGCCCTCCTGCGCCTGGCGGAAAATTTTCTGCAGACAAACCGTCCTTACGACACCACTGCGAATGAGATCCGAGAAGAGATTGCCTGCACCCACCGCAGGAAGCTGATTGGGATCACCAACCAAAATCAAACGACACTTCTTTGGAAGCGCGCGCAAAAGCGCCATCATCAACTGCAAATCCACCATCGAGGTCTCGTCGACAATCATCGCCTCGCAGGAAAGTGGCTCATTTTCATCGTGATAGAACGACATCACGCCGCTCTCGGGGTCAATTTGCGCCTCCAGCATCCGATGAATCGTCGATGCCTCGCGCCCTGTCACCTCCGAAAGACGCTTTGCCGCGCGCCCTGTCGGCGCGGCAAGCAGGGTTTTGAGCCCCATTCTCTCAAACAAATCGAGAATGCCGCTCATCACCGTCGTCTTACCTGTACCGGGTCCGCCCGTCACAAGCAGCAACTGTTCTTCTGCCGCATCGCAGATGGCATCGATTTGCTCGGGCGCATATTCAATTTCGCGCTCTGCCTCAATTTCCTGAAGCATCTGTGAAAGCCTTGCAGGACGTTCCATCTTGCCGCACGCCATCTGCGCCATGCGATGCGAGACATACTGCTCAGCCTCGAAATACTCTGGCAGATAGCACGCCCGCAAGCCTGCGATGGTGTCGACCTCCATCCGGCCCTGTTCCGCAAGTCTCTGCATACCTGCTTCAATGAGTTCACTTTCCAAACTCAAGAGTGTCGCCGTTGCCGCCACCAGTTTCTCATATGGAATAAAGGTATGTCCATTTCGCAGATTGTAGGACAGTTCAAAGCGGATACCCGCCTCAATGCGTCGCTCGTCGTCCCCTTCTACATCCAGTTCCATCGCAAACGCATCGACCGCCGCAAAATCCGCGCCAAAATACGAATCTGTCAGCATATACGGGTCATCACGCACCGCGTCGAGCGCAATTTGCCCATAGACGCGGTAAAGACGCACCGCAAGTTCTGCAGGCAGATGATGAATCGTTAAAAATTCAATCAGCCGTCGCACACCCGATTGCCTGCGGAAATTCTCGCCGATTTCCAGTGCCTTCTTCAACGAAATGCCCGACAGTTCACGCAGGCGCTCCGGGGTTTCCTCAAGCACCTGCAGTGCCTGCTCGCCAAATGCCTGCATAATTTTTGCAGCCGTTTTCTCTCCGATGCCCTTAACCGCACCCGAGGCAAGATAGCGATAAATCTCCAGTTTCGTTTCGGGCAGTAAGCGCTCTAAAAACTCCGCCTCAAACTGCTTGCCGTGGCTCGGATGATAGCCCCACTTGCCCGTCACGACCAATCGCTCGCCGATGATGGCCATCGGTATCGTCCCGACAACCGTCACCGTTTCGCCATCTTCGCACAGAAGCCGCAAAACTGTATATCCATTTTCGGGGTTTTGAAACACAACGCCTTGCACCGCGCCACGAATCAATTCTTGCTCGTATCCAATCATGCCTGCTCCATTTTTATCCTCTGCATAAGTTCATCACTCGTGCAATAAAATACATCTCGTCTGTCACGGCAAAATCGCCTTGCCGCGGCAGCAACTTCCTCGTCCTGTGCACATACTGTCACAAGCAGAACGCCTGCCTGCACCCCGATTGCGCGAAGCCACAGCCACAGACGCACATCATGCTCCATCTGCGCCGTCGTTTTCACATACAGCACTGTAAGCGTTTTCTCCGTAGCCGGGATCAGCAACCACCCGACCATACACCAAAGAAACAGCAGCAGTCCACCTGCCGCCAGCAACCATAAGAAGAGATCTGCCATGTCCTCTGCACCTCCTGCACCATACTATGCAGAAAGCCTGACATCGGTTTTCTATATCGTACTATAAACCCGCCCAAATTTCCACCGCTTTTGCATACTTTCATTCATGCGCATAAAAAAAGAGGATGCCGAAGCATCCTCTTTTTATGTGACTGAAAATTAGTCGTTGACGGAGATAACAACACCGGAACCAACGGTACGGCCGCCTTCACGGATAGCAAAGCGAAGACCGTTCTCGATAGCGATCGGGGTGATCAGTTCGACGTTCATGTCGATGTTATCGCCAGGCATGCACATCTCAACGCCTTCGGGCAGGTTGATGATGCCGGTAACGTCAGTGGTTCTGAAGTAGAACTGCGGACGATAGTTGTTGAAGAACGGAGTATGACGGCCGCCTTCTTCC
>JAZUCN010000233.1:0-2573 GCA_045639205.1 Oscillospiraceae bacterium
TCGCTCAAAGCGGCGCTCTGTGTCCAGCGGCTGAACGCGTGCCTGCCGAATGTGGCATGGTGCGAAGTGACGGATATGCTCTTTAAGAACAACGCAAAGATCGGCGCAAAGTACTTCCCCGATGAACTTGGCGTATTGAAGGCAGGTGCGGCGGCGGACATCATTGTCATGGACTACAAACCGTACACGCCGTTCTCCGACGAGAACATTGACGGTCATATGCTCTTTGGCATGACCGGCAAGCTCTGCCGCACCACGATTGCCGCGGGCAAGATTCTCATGAAGGACCGCGAACTGATTGGCATTGACGAAGAAGCGGAAAACGCACACATTCTTGAAACTTCCAAGAAACTTTGGGGTGCGCTCAATAACCGCACGTACTGATTTTGCTGGACAGGAGGAACAAAGATGTCTGAAAAAATGTATCCAATCCCCTTCCGCTCTCTCATGAACTGGATTGTCCGTGAGCATGCGGAAACCGGTGATATCTTTGGTGTGCACAAGGCATACCGTGCAAGCGGCAAGACACTTCCGATTTTCGGCGAGAAGATTGAAACGCCTTTTGGTCCTGCCGCAGGTCCGAACAGCCAGTTGGCGCAGAATATCATCGCATCCTATTTTGCAGGCGCTCGCTTCTTTGAAGTGAAAACTGTGCAGAAGATGGATGGCGCGGAACTGGCTGCCTGCGTGCCCCGTCCGTGCATCCTTGCAGATGACGAGGGCTACAACCAGGAATGGTCTACGGAACTGGAAGTGCCGCAGGCCATGAACGAGTACATCAAGGCTTGGTGTGCGCTCAAGGTGCTCAGCACGGTCTATGACCTTGGCGATCCCGAGGGATTTGTGTTCAACATGTCCGTTGGCTATGATCTTGAGGGCATCAAAGGCGAGAAAGTCAACGCTTACATCGACGGGATGATGGACGCGTCGAACACTGCGCAGTTTAAAGAATGCATCGAGGTTCTGCGCGAGATGTTCCCTGAATACGCGAAAGACATTGATACGATGTCGCCGCATGTATCGAGAAGTGTCACCGTTTCGACTCTGCACGGCTGTCCTCCGCAGGAAATCGAGCGTATTGCCTCGTATTTGCTGACAGAAAAGCATCTGCACACCTTTGTTAAGTGTAATCCCACCATACTCGGCTACAAGACCGCGCGCAACATTCTCGACTCGATGGGCTATGATTACATTGTCTTTGACGAGCATCATTTCAACGAGGATTTGCAGTGGACGGACGCCGTTCCGATGTTCGAGCGCCTGCAGGCACTCGCAGACAGCAAGGGTTTGGAGTTTGGTCTGAAGCTGTCAAACACCTTCCCTGTTGACACCACGCGTGGAGGGCTTCCCGGTGAAGAGATGTACATGTCAGGAAGAAGCCTGTATCCACTGACGATTGAAATGTGTAATCGCATTTCCCGCCAGTTCAAGGGCAAGATGCGCATCTCGTTTGCTGGCGGCGCTGAATTCTTCAATTGCGACAAACTGTTCTCTGCAGGTATTTGGCCCATCACAGTGGCAACCACGATTCTCAAGCCCGGCGGCTACAATCGCCTGTATCAGATGGTGCAGAAGGTGGAAAAACTCCCCTACCTGCGCTTCCGTGGCACAGATTCTGCCGCAATTGCGCAGATGAGTGCAGACTCACATCACGACGTACACCATCTCAAGCCGATCAAACCCATCCCTGCAAGAAAGTCGGAGGACTCTGTGCCGCTGATTGACTGCTTCAAAGCACCTTGCAAAGGCGGCTGTCCGATTGAGCAGGATATCCCTGAATACCTCGAGCTTTGCCGCAAGGGTCTTTATGCTCCTGCGCTGAAACTCATCACTGAAAAGAACGCGCTTCCGTTTATCACGGGCACGATTTGCGCGCATCGCTGTCAGAACAAATGCTCGCGCAACTTCTATGAAGAGTCTGTGCACATCCGCGATACAAAGCTCATTGCGGCTATGCATGGTTTTGACGCGCTGATGGCATCCATCCAAAAGCCCGAACGCGTTGAGGGTAAAAAAGCCGCCATCATCGGCGGCGGCCCGACGGGCATCGCGGCGGCATATTTCCTCGGCCGCGCAGGCGTGCAGACGACCATTTTCGAGCGCGAAGAAAAACTCGGCGGCATAGTCCGCTATGTCATCCCCGCCTTCCGTATCAGCGACGAAGCCATCGACAAAGACATCGCGCTGATGCAGAAATATGGCGTTGAGGTTCGCTGCGGCGCACCTGCCCCTTCTGTAGAAGAACTCAAGAAAGACGGCTATACACACATTCTCATCGCAACGGGCGCCTGGCAGGCAGGCAAACTGGACATTGAAGGCAATGTTGTCGGCGTCATTGGCTGGATGAAGGAAATGAAACAGCAGGTTAAGCCGTGCCTGGACGGTCACGTTGTAGTCGTCGGCGCGGGCAATACCGCAATGGACGCGGCAAGAGTCGCGGCAAGAATGGGCGCAAAATCGTCGACCATCGTCTACCGCCGCACGAAGAAGGAAATGCCCGCCGATGAGCACGAGCTGATGCTGGCAATTGAAGAAGGTGTCAATCTTGTCGAGCTTTCCGCCCCTGTCAAGCA
>JAZUCN010000234.1:0-1853 GCA_045639205.1 Oscillospiraceae bacterium
CACTTCTGGCAGGTACAAACGCGCGTACGGGGCGGGTTTTCTTCGCCCGTGAAGTAGGGCTTCATCGGGGTCATGCCCGCATTGATGAGCAGAATGGACTTGTCATTCTGCGGAATCAGCGAAAAACTGGGAAGGCGCAGGTGACCTTTCGTTTCAAAGAAACGCAGGAACATCTCGCGCAGTTCATTGAGTCCAAAATACTTGTGTGCCATATTTACTCTCCTTATCTGTTGGTGGCAAAAAAATAAACTCCGTCCCAAATATAGGGGCGAAGCTTGCTTCACGGTACCACCCTAATTACGCCATTGGCGCATCTTAGTCATCCTGTAACGCAGATGAAACGCTCTGCTCATCGCAGAGAAGCTCAAAAGCGGCTGCCGCAATCTGCATCCGAGGGGCTTCCACCATCCCCCTCTCTCTGAAGGCGCAGTTCATGCGGCTGACTTTCTCATTGCTCATACTATTCACAATGTGCTTATTCTATCATATTTTGACCGTTTGTCAATCAAAATCCGTGCTTTCCTGCATCAAAACAGGCACATTATCTTTTGTTAAATCTATTGCCCAAAATATTCCTTCGGTTCGTTTCTCAATGCGGAAAAAGCAAACCAGTTCCATCATCGAAAAAGGTGTTTGTGCAAAATCTATCAGAAGTGTTCGTTTGCCGTTGGCCTCTTCAAGATACCCACATGTATTTATGCCCAAAACAGTACCTTCAAACGCCGCGAGCAGACGTTCCTGCGTGGTGATTCTTGTCTGTTCGGAAAAGGCAAAGGCACTCGCGCTGATGCGTTTGTCCAACCTAAGTCCGTCTGTGCTCGGTGTCATCACACCCAGAAGGATACTTCTGCCCTGTTCATGCGCCCAAAGGCGGACGATTCCTTCTTGTTGTGGCATCTGCGCGTGAATCTTGTAGTAAAGCCCATCGCGGGATATCACAGCACTGCCGTTTGTTATCCCCTTGTCCATAATTTCAATATGCATAAGAAACGACCTCCCACACCAATCTATGTGGGAGGTCAGTTGCGCATGCGTCTGTTAAGTTGTGTGCAAACCGAAGCTGACGGCAATAGCAGAATCAACCTGATTCATAAGCGCATCGTCCACATGCCCCATATGCTCGCGCAGACGGCGTTTATCAATGGTGCGAATCTGCTCAAGCAGTACAACAGAATCCTTGCTCAAGCCCACATCACCGCCTGTGAGCGTGATGTGCGTCGGCAGGCGCGCCTTTCCCGTCTGGCTCGTGATTGCGGCGGCAATCACCGTTGGAGAATGTTTATTGCCCGTATCATTCTGTACGATCAGCACAGGCCTTGTGCCGCCCTGCTCACTGCCAACAACCGGGCTTAAATCGGCGTAGAAAATATCGCCTCGTTTTACGTTCGTATCCATTCGCTTCACACTCCGCGAAAAAATAATAGCCCTTGCGGACACAACGTCCGCCGAAACTATCCTTATTCTCCCACATGTTGACCGAAAATATACGGTCTGCGAAGCTCTCGTTTCATACTATGCCAAACACGCCGAAACGGGCAAGTCCGTTTCGGCGTGTTTCGTGTGAATCAGACAATGTATTGCAGAATTTCCGATTGCTTTCCATTCTCAAGATAGATACGCGGAATGCGCTTGCTGACAGCGCAAAGCAGTTCATATCCAATTGTATTTGCTTTTGATGCAAGGCTCTCACAAGGAATATGCGCGCCCTGTTCATCATAGCCAAACAGAGTGAGTGTATCTCCGCTTGCCGCATCGGGAATATCTGTGACATCGACCATGCACATATCCATGCAGATGCGTCCGATAATGGGTGCGTCCTTGCCATGCAGGCGCAGCGATACATTGCCGGAGAG
>JAZUCN010000235.1:0-3334 GCA_045639205.1 Oscillospiraceae bacterium
GTGCTTCTCATACGCGCAACATTGCGGTCGGGGCGGAAAAGCTGAACCGTACCGTCGGGACGGCGGTAAGCCTTCATGCCCTCAAACATCATCTGCGCATAGTGCAGAACAGCGGAAGCAGGCTCGATGAGGAACGGTGCATGCGGCACGATGCGGCCGTCATGCCAGCCCTGACCTTCATCATAGTCGATGACGAACATGTGGTCGGTAAAATACTGCGCAAAGCCAAGCTTCGTCTCGTCTGCGGGACGGGGCTTGGGATTGGTGGTTCTGGTTACAGGGAAGTTGAAACTCATGGTAAAATCCTTCTTTCTCAAAGATAAAGTTCCGCTCTTCTGTCGCGGAAAACGGGAATCGAGCCGCGAATCTGCGAAAGCACCTGCATGTCGCAGTCTGCTGTGATGATTTCTTCATGTTCACCCGCCTGCGCAAGCACCGCGCCCCACGGGTCATAGACCACCGAGCCACCGCCATAGACCGTTTCTCCTGCGGTGCCGCAGGAATTACAGCAGGCGAGGAACATTTGGTTTTCAATGGCGCGTGCGCGCGTGAGCGTTTGCAGGTGCATCGCGCGGACCTTGGGCCATTGACTGACCACGAACAGCACATCCAGTCCGCCAAGGGCCAGCGAGCGCGTCAGCTCGGGGAAGCGGATATCGTAGCAGATGATGACGGCGCACGATACGCCGTCGAGCGTAAAACGGCAAAGATGGTCGCCGGCGGCAAAATACCCGTGCTCACCCATCGGGGTGAACAGATGCGTCTTGTCATACGATGCGATGCACTCGCCCTCGCGGTCAAAGACATAGCAGGTGTTAAACACCTTGCCTTCACGCAGATTGCCGACACTGCCCGCGACGATGTTTACATGATACTGTTTTGCAAGTGCGCCAAAAACCGCCTTGGTCTGCATGCCGTCGCGGTCGCAGACAGCTTCCAAACCTTCATGCGGGAAGAAACCCACATTCCATGTTTCGGGCAGGACGAGCACGTCGGGCTTTTCCTGCATGGCGGCATCTACCAGCGCTTTTGCGTGGGCGAAATTATAAACGGGATCGCCAAGGCGCATGTCCATTTGCAGACAGGAAATTCTCATACGGAATAATCCCTTCCTGCCGCAAGCGCTTTGCGGTTGATATCGAGCATGTCAGCTTTGCGCGCGGGGATGACCTTCTGCAAGCCTGCATCGAGCGATGCTTCCGTGATGCAGTTTGTCTTTGCAACAAGCGCGCCGAGAAGCACCATGTTTGCAAGAGTCGGTGCGCCCAGCTCCTGCGCCATGCGGGTTGCAGGAATGTAGTACGCTTCGACATCCGTACGCGCTACCTTGCGCGTGATGAGCGTGCTGTCGATGAAAATCTTGCCGCCCGGCTGAACATCAGCCTCGTATTTATCGAGTGACGGGGCGTTCATGACCATGAGGATATCGGGCTTCGTTACAATCGGAGAGCCGACTTCGCGGTCAGAAAGGATGACGTTGCAGTTGGCAGTGCCGCCGCGCATTTCCGGGCCGTAGGACGGAAGCCAACTCAGATGACGACCTTCAAGAAGTCCTGCATAGGCGAGCACCTTGCCCGAAAACAGAAGACCCTGTCCGCCAAAGCCTGCGATGATGATTTGATTTTCTCTCATCACTCAAGCCTCCTTATCCTTAAATACGCCCAGCGGGTACTGCGGGATCATCTTCTCATCGATCCACTTCAGTGCATTTTGCGGTGTCATACCCCAGTTGGTCGGGCAGGCAGAGAGCACTTCAACGAGCGAGAAGCCCTTGCCGTTTACCTGATTTTCAAACGCCTTTTTGATGGCGCGTTTTGCGTTTTTGACCTGCTTGACATTGTTGACGGTCACGCGCTCGAGATAAGCAGGACCGTCGAGCGTCGCAAGCATCTCGCACACGCGGATGGGATAGCCCTGCGTGGCGGCATCACGGCCGTAGGGCGAGGTCTGCGTGACCTGACCGAGCAGAGATGTGGGCGCCATCTGACCGCCCGTCATGCCGTAGATAGCATTGTTGATAAAGATGATGGTGATGTTTTCACCGCGCGCCGCGGCGTGGATGGTTTCGCACATGCCGATCGAGGCAAGGTCGCCGTCACCCTGATAGGTAAAGACGATGTTCTCGGGCAGGGCGCGCTTGACGCCTGTTGCAACGGCAGGGGCTCTGCCGTGTGCGGCTTCGACCATGTCGCAGGTGAAATAGTTGTAGGCAAGAACGGAGCAGCCGACAGGGGCAATGCCAATGGTTCTGCCTTCAATGCCGAGCTCGTCAATTGCTTCGGCAACCAAACGGTGCACGATGCCGTGCGTACAGCCGGGGCAGTAGTGCGTAGAAACATCTGCCAGCGACTTGGGCTTTTCAAATACGACCATTATGCTTTGCCTCCTTTCGCGCAAACTTCCTGGATTTTTGCCAAAACCTCTTCGGGAGTCGGAATCATACCGCCGACGCGGTTGCAGTTGTAGACAGGCTTGTCACAACCGATGGCGAGCGCAACATCCTCGGACATCTGACCCATGTTGAGTTCTACCGTGATGAACGAATTGACCTTCTTTGCCGCCTCCTGCAGAGGCTTCTTCGGGAACGGCCACAGGGTGATCGGGCGGATCATGCCGACCTTGAGCCCCTGCTCGCGTGCCTGCAAAATGGCATTGCGCGAAACGCGCGCGGTGATGCCGCAGGAAACGATGCAGACTTCTGCGTCGTCCATCATGAATTCTTCGTACAAGACCTCGTCCTGCTCGATTTTTGCATAGCGCTCAAAGCGCTCGATGTTCAGCCGCTCGAGTTCGGCAGGCGAGAGGTACAGCGAGTTTGCGATGTTATGTACGCGCTCGCACTTGGTGCCTGTGACAGCCCAATCGGGCGCGGTTTGCGAGGGTTCTTTTTCTTCGGGAAGCACCACAGGCTCCATCATCTGACCCATTGTGCCATCGGCAAGGAGCATCGCGGGCATGCGGTATTTTGCCGCAAGTTCAAAGCCAAGACGCGTCAGGTCGCACATTTCCTGCACGCTCGAAGGCGCGAGGACGAGCACATGGAAATCGCCGTGACCGGGACCGCGCGTTGCAAGGAAGTAGTCCGACTGCGACGGCTGGATGCCGCCAAGACCGGGACCGCCGCGCTGAACATTGACGATGAGCGCGGGCAGGTCAGCACCTGCCAAGTACGAGATGCCCTCGCACTTGAGTGCGATGCCGGGGCTCGACGAGGAGGTCATAACAGGCTTGCCCGTTGCGGCAACGCCATAGACCATGTTAATAGCTGCGATTTCACTCTCTGCCTGCAGAAATACGCCGCCGATTTTCGGCATGCGCTTTGCCATGTAAGCGG
>JAZUCN010000236.1:0-2279 GCA_045639205.1 Oscillospiraceae bacterium
GCGCTGTGCGAGAGAATCCGCTTCTGCTCCCAAGGCTTCGAGTTATCATCTTCAAAAGTGACAAGGTTCATACGGTAAGCGACATCGCCTGCTTCGAGTTTGATGCCCGACGCAGCCGCCTCCATCGGCGAGCGCCCCGTAAAATATGTACGCGGGTCATAACCAAAAATAGACATGATGGCAGTTTCACTGCCTGCAGGAAGTGGCTTCGGGCAGTTGATGACAGAGCCAAGCGTCGACTTTTTGCAAAGCGCGTCTATGACAGGTTTCTTTGCTACCTCAAGCGGTGTCTTTCCGCCAAGTTCTTCGACGGCGTTATCAGCCATGCCGTCGCCAATTACAAGTAAGTATTTCATCATGCACCTATGCTGAAAATTTTTCTTGACCGCTAAAAATCTTTTCGGGCCATCTTCATTATACATAGAAACACTGGAAAAATAAAGTATTTTTTTACTGGAAAGCAAATACTGGAATACGGCGCGAAAATCGCGTGCATACTAAACCTGCAAGCGAAGAAAGGAGGATAAACAATGGACGTATTATCTTTGATTTTGGTCATTATCGGAGCGGTGAACTGGGGTCTTGTCGGTCTTGCCCGTTTTGACCTCGTTGCATGGATTTTTGGTGGTCAGACGGCAGGCTTCAGCCGTGTGATTTACGCACTGGTCGGTCTTGCGGGACTTTGGTGCATCACACTTCTGTTCAGAAGACGCCACATGCACGGCGAAGCTCGATAATAAAAAAACCGTCCGTAAAACGGACGGTTTTTTATCGTTATGAAAGTTTGAGCAAGTCCATCAGTTCCTGAACCGAATCAAGCACGATATCAGCGCCGCTTGCAATGAGCTGTTCGCGGCTGCGATTGCCCCAAGAAACACCGATTGCCCAGTAGCCCATTTTCGAGGCGAACTCCATATCGGTATCGCCATCGCCAACATAGGCAATTTCCTCAGGCGAGAGTCCGAGCGCGGAGCATGCCTGCTCCCCTGCTTCAAGCGAAGGCTTGAGCGGGCGCTCGCCGTTATTTCCCCACACGAAGGCAAATTCTGTTTCCGGGAAATAGTGCTTCATGATTTTCGTTGCGGTTTTTTCAGTTTTATTGGAAATGATGCCGAGCTGATATCCCTTTTGCGCAAGTCTTTCGACCAGTTCGGGAATCTGCGGAAAATAGTCCGTTAAATCCGTTGCATGGTCGGGATAATACGAGAGGTAGAACGCAAGCGCTTTTTCGTAGGTCGCATCGTCCGTTCCCTCAGGCACAGCCATGCGGAACAGCACGCGAATGCCGTGACCGACCAGGCGTTTATACTCTTCCATACTACGCAGGGGCAGACCCGCATGGGCAAGTGCCATATTGGCACTTGCTCCAATGTCGGGAATGGTATCGAGAAGCGTGCCGTCAAGGTCAAACAAGACAGCGCGAATCGAAGACAGACGATTCATTAGACACCCAGCTTATTGCGGCGGATGATTTCCTCGTCGGAAGCGGTGACAGTGCTCTCGTAGCCGGGCAGCGGCATCAGACGTGCGTTAACAGCGTCGACAATCCACTCGGAGTACGGGAAGAAGTACTTGTCGAACTCATGCGGCGGGGTGATCCAGTTGCGAGCGCCGACGACAACGGGAGGTGCATCGAGGTAATCGAAGCAGAGCGTCGAGATGTTCTGTGCAATCTCGTTGAGGAAGGTGCCTCTCATGCAGGCATCGGAAGCCAGGACAACGCGGCCGGTCTTCTTGACGGATGCAACAAGGTCGGTGTAGTCCAGCGGTACGAGCGACGGCAGGTTGATGACGTCAGCTTCCACGCCGTACTTTTCGGACAGTTCCTTCGCAGCATCAACCGCGCGATACAGCGTTGCACCGATGGTGATGATGGTGAGGTCCTTGCCGTCACGAACCTTGTTGACAGCACCGGGAACCCATTCGTACTCTTCTGCAGGAACGCCGCCCTCGTGGAATTCTTCGCCCTTGCCGTAGATTCTCTGAGACTCGAAGATGATGCAGGGGTCGGTGCCGTTCAGAGCGGACTGCATGATACCCTTTGCTTCGTACGGAGTTGCCGGGAAGTAAACCTTCAGGCCGGGGATGTGAGCAACGATTGCAACCCAGTCCTGCGAGTGCTGTGCGCCATACTTTGCGCCAACAGACATACGCAGAATCATCGGCATCTTCAAGATGCCAGCGGACATCGACTGCCACTTGGACATCTGGTTGAAGACTTCGTCACCTGCGCGGCCGAGGAAGTCGCAGTACATCAGCTCGACAACTGCGCGGCCGCC
>JAZUCN010000237.1:0-1946 GCA_045639205.1 Oscillospiraceae bacterium
CATAGGCGTGCACCTCGCGAATACCGCACGATTCTGCGCCAAATGCATACATATCCTGACGAATCATGCTTCTTCCTCCTGTTCGTGCAGGTCAATCAGCGCATCGCGCATCAGCATCGTGCACAGAAGCACGCCCAGCGCAAAATAAATTGCCCCAAACAAAACAAAAAACTTCCAAAGAATATCAAAGCGCACCAATGCCAGCGCAAACGGAAGCCACATAAAGACAGCCGCAAGCAGCGCCGCATGCGGCGCGCGGCGCACGATAAACGCGCTGTTTTTCATCCACTTGCCAAACTTCGACGGCAGATATGCATTGAGCACACCCAAAGGCGCAAGATACACAGCGGCAACGACCGTAATCAACGCACTTACCACGAGCGACGGCCAAATGCCTTCTAAAATGAAAATATAGCTCTGCAGGCCCATGTAGATGACGATAAACGCGCCAATCGTCCACACCAACACACCGCGCCAGAAATGCGTGCGCAAGCCTTCCTTGAAGCCGTCAAACCACTTATCGCCGCGCAAACGGAATCGCATCGCGCAGTAAAGCGCACTCCACGCCTGTCCAATCGTCACCACGGGAATACAGCACAGCAAAAACAGCACATTCATCAGCACCACTTCTGCCGCGCGGTTAATGATATTTACGAGTTTGATAAACCAATCGCCCATTGCTTTACTCCTCACGCGGAATTGCGCATGTATTTTCTGCATATTATACCGCCATTGGCGCAAAATCGCAAGCCATGCACGCATCGGTGTTTGTTTTTTGTGCATGATATGCGAAAAAACGTCACAGCTTTAAAAAATAGGAATTATTCCTATTTACAAACACCTCACCATATGCTATATTGTAAAAAGAAACAAACCAACAAAAAGGAGTATTGACTATGAAACTCAAAGGCACGAAAACCGAAGCGAATCTGATGGCCGCATTTGCGGGCGAATCGCAGGCTTGCGTCAAGTATCAGTACTATGCCTCGAAAGCCAAGAAAGACGGCTATGTGCAGATTGCGGACTTGTTTGAAGAGACCTCGCGCAACGAAAAAGAACACGCAAAGATTTGGTTCAAGCTCCTGCACGACGGCATGCCCGCCACCACCGTCAACCTTGACGATGCGGCAAACGGCGAAAACTACGAATGGACCGACATGTACGCAGGCTTCGCCAAGACCGCCCGCGAAGAAGGCTTTGAAGAAATCGCCCGTTTGATGGAAGGCGTCGCGGCTGTAGAAAAAGAGCACGAAGAGCGCTATCGCAAACTGCTCGCCAATATCGAAGGTGGCCTGGTCTTCTCGCGCGATGAAGACTGCATCTGGCAGTGCACCAACTGCGGCCATATCGTCATCGGCAAGAAAGCCCCCGAACTGTGCCCCGTCTGCGCACATCCGCAGGCATACTTCCAGATTAAGCCCGAAAACTTCTGATTTTTCGTTTGATTTCTCCATGTAAAGGAGGAAACGCATATGAGTTCATGCATCAAATGCGGCCGCAAAGTTGCCGACGGTGAACTGTTCTGCCCGCAGTGCAGTTTGAATCTTGCCGATTTGATGGGCGAAACACCCGAGCAAACCGCGCCGCGCTATCAGACTGTCAAAACGACTCTGCAGGCACCCGTGCGCCCCGCGACAAAGCCTGCGCCACAGCCGCCCACGCCGCCTGCGAAACCGCAAAAGCCGCATGGGCTGATTGCCGCGCTGGTCATATCGCTCCTGGTCGCCGCGTTTATGAGCGGCCTTTGCGCCTACCAGTTCCTCGGCTACGGCAAGCAGGCCGTTACACTTCGCGTGCGTGAGGCGGAACTTTCTGAGCGCGAGCAGTATATGCAAAGCATCGAGCAGGATAACATCCGCCTTGCAGAAGAACTCTCCGCCGCAGAAGATACCATCGAAGCGCAGGCAGACGAAATCTCCGCGCTCCATGAAAGCGCCAATCAGGCA
>JAZUCN010000238.1:0-2170 GCA_045639205.1 Oscillospiraceae bacterium
CGTATTTGCCAGCACCACAATACCATAGCCTTTTTCTCGGTCAGCAAAAACAGAGCAGTTATACGGATCGTAATTGCCGGTATGTCCGCAAATCCAGCCGCCTTCATACTCTTCCTGCATAAACGCAACGCCATAAAAACATTGCGGGCGGTTGGGGCGTCTGTGGTACTTGGCAATCATCCTTGACAAAGTTTCCTGTGTCAGCAGCTGCTCGCCGGAATCTGTATACGCATCGTTCATGATAAAGCGAAGCATCGCACACATATCAGAAGCATTGGAGTAAAGACCGCCGCCTGCACTATACACAGTATTCACGCGCTGGTGGTGAATGACTCGGAAGCCGCCCTCTTTTATTTTCGCATGCGGAAGGCTTAAAGGATATGTCGATGCTACATGGTAATCAAAGGTCGTTTTCTGCATACCCAAAGGCTTCAGGACATATTCATCGAGAAGCTCGGAAATAGATTTGCCCGTAACCGCAGATGCAACCGTACCAATCAGATTATAACCCCAAGTAGAATACAGAAAACTCTCACCGCAGGGCGGCAGATTTTCAAATGTCGGCAGCGTTGCCTTTACGACCTCGTCAATTGTCGCTTCGTCGCGGGAGCCTTCCTCCATGTAGAAATCACCCGGCATGCCCGATGTATGCGTCAGCAAGTGCCACAGCGTCATCTTTTTTGCAGAGTCGGGATTGGAAAGGGTCAGCCACGCAATATAGTTTATAATCGGCTTATCAAGCTCCAAAACGCCCTGTTCTGCAAGGCGCATGACCATAAATGCGACCACAGTTTTTGTCACAGATGCGATCTTATACATCGCATCGTGGTACGCAGGAACATCGGGACGGATTGCGCTGTCAAAACCAAAGCCTTCGCTGTAGATTACCTTTTCACGGTCAGTAACAGCAATCGCCATGCCCGCAATTTTGTTCTCCTGGCGAAGCTGCTCTAATATATTTGACAGTTCATTTTTATCAAACATGTTCATTTTCTCCGAAATGGATATTGATTGGTAATTTATACCGATTACTGCGCATGTAATATACCACATTCTTACAGAAATTTCAATCGTTTTTCAAAGAATGTGCGGCAGACAGGCTGCCGCACACATGGATTATTTCTTACGGAAGGACATGCAGTCAGTGCACTGGTCCTGCGTGGGGTTTGTCTCGTGAGTGCCTACAAGGATCCGCTCCAGAGAACAGTAGTTTGCCTCCTCGCAATGGTGAGCACACTGCTTAACGGTGCACTCAATTGACTTGTTTGCGTTGCAATTCATCGCTTGTTCCTCCTTCTTTTTAAGATATCACTAGTATGACCCAAAAAGTCAAATCCATGCCGCACAATTTCCTTGCCGCAAAAAATGAAAAATCGGCAAAAAAAAAAGCACTTGACCGCAGTCAAGTGCATTTTGCTTATAATGCCTTCAAAACTTCAAGAAGGTAATCCCATGTCCGTTTTACAGATGCGATATCCAGCCGTTCGCGACTGGTGTGCACGTCGTACATATTTGCTCCGATGGCCGCGCAATCAACACCGGGCAGCTTTGCACAGAGGATTCCACATTCCAGAATACCTCGTGTAGACCTTATTTCCGGTATTTTGCCGTACATGTCTTCATAGACACGCATCAATGTATCGCGCAATTTGGAATCTTTTTTCGGCTCCCATGCAGCGCTCTGCCAGTACTGATCAAAGCTGCCATTGTACCGCAGTACAAGGGTCTTCAGGCGATCCATAAGTTCTTCCTTTTCACAATTGTTCGAACTGCGCGCAGAAAGCTTAACATGAAAATCGTCTGCCAAGTTTACAAAGCCTATATTCAGGGTTGTTTTCGGCTGTCCTTCTACATTTTCGTCCCAGGTTAAAACGCCGAACGGAACCTCATGGAGGAAAGAAATTACATTTTTCGTGCTTTCTTCATCGAGCACATTGCCGCTAGCATCCTCCACACGCTCGGCGCGCACAATGGCGTAGGGTTCATCAAACTGCGTCTGAACATCGTTGAGCAATTGCCGGGCAATATCGTTCACCTGTTCCATGCATATGCCGGACGCAACAATTGTCACCTCACAGGTGCGGGTAATGGCATTGGGCATATTACCGCCTTTGAACTCGGCAATATGGATCGGGGTCAGCTGCTGCACATGGCCTAAAAATTCGCCCAT
>JAZUCN010000239.1:0-2063 GCA_045639205.1 Oscillospiraceae bacterium
CAAGATTCTCTGATACTACATAAAAATCGGATTAAAGGAGAAAGATTATGAGCAAAACGATGGAACTTGCAAGACATCTGGAAACTCTGCGCATCAATAATATGTATAAGACCGACTTCTATTGGACGTGGGATAAGACCGACGACGAAATCGAAGCCGTCTTCACCGTAGCCGACGCTCTGCGCGATTTGCGCGAGCGCAACAAATCCACCCGCGTGTTCAATTCGGGGCTTGGCATCTCCCTCTTCCGCGATAACTCCACGCGTACGCGCTTCTCGTTCGCTTCCGCGTGCAACCTGCTGGGTCTGGAAGAGCAGGTTCTCGATGAGAAGAAATCGCAGATTGCCCATGGCGAAACCGTCCGCGAAACGGCCAACATGGTCTCGTTCATGGCAGACGTCATCGGCATCCGCGACGATATGTACATCCACCAGGGTCATGAATACATGAAGACCTTCATGGACGCGCTGGAAGACGGCTACCGTGACGGCATCCTCGAACAGCGTCCCACGCTCGTGAACCTGCAGTGTGACGTCGACCATCCGACGCAGTGCATGGCAGATATGCTGCATATCATCCACCACTTTGGCGGCGTGGAAAACCTCAAGGGCAAGAAGGTCGCCATGACCTGGGCGTATTCGCCGTCCTACGGCAAGCCGCTGTCCGTCCCGCAGGGTGTCATCGGTCTGTTCACGCGTTTCGGCATGGACGTTGTCCTCGCTCATCCCGAAGGCTACGAAGTATTCGCCGAAGTTGAAGAGGTTGCCAAGAAGAACGCAGAAGCCAGCGGCGGTTCGTTCTCCAAGACCAACTCCATGGCAGAGGCATTCAAAGATGCCGATATCGTCTATCCGAAGTCCTGGGCTCCGTTCAAGGCTATGGAAGAGCGCACCGCGCTTTATTCCAAGGGCGACCAGAAGGGTATCGATGAGCTCGAAAAGCGCCTGCTTGCGCAGAATGCCGAGCATAAGGACTGGGCTTGCACCGAAGAGATGATGAAACTCACCAAGGACGGAAGCGCTCTGTACCTGCACTGCCTGCCTGCCGATATCACAGGCTTGAGCTGTGAAGAAGGCGAAGTTGACAACTCCGTCTTTGACCGCTATCTCGTGCCGCTTTACAAGCAGGCGTCCTACAAGCCGTACATCATCGCCGCCATGATTTTCCTTGCCCAGGTCAAAGACCCCGTCAAGGCACTCATGGACCTCGACAGCGCTGATAACAAGCGCAAAATCTTCTGATATTTTCTTGAAAATTGCCCAATATAATATGGCGGAAGCACCTGCTTCCGCCATACCACCTTTGAAAAGAGGACTGCATTATGGGAAAACGCATTGTCATCGCCCTCGGCGGCAACGCATTGGGCAATACCCTACCGGAACAGGCGCACGCCGTGCAGATCACCGCGCGTGCCATCGTCGACCTTATTGAAGACGGCAACGAAGTCATCATCTCCCACGGTAACGGCCCGCAGGTCGGCATCATCAATAATGCCATGGCGGCGCTTCAGCGCGAAGACCCCACGCAGGGTTTCACGCCCCTTTCCGTGTGCGGCGCGATGAGCCAGGCCTACATCGGCTACGATCTGCAGAACGCTTTGCGTGAAGAGATGGTCAACCGCAACATTGACAAGTGCGTCACCACCGTTGTCACGCAGGTAGAAGTCGACCCCAACGACCCTGCTTTTGAAAATCCCTCGAAACCCATCGGCAAATTCATGAGCAAGGAAGATGCCGAAGAACTCGCGGAAAAACGGGGCTGGCTCGTAAAAGAGGACGCAGGCCGCGGCTATCGCCGTTATGTTGCCTCGCCCAAACCCATCGACATCGTCGAAGCCGATTGCATCCGCACGCTCAATGACGCAGGCAATATCGTCATCTGCTGTGGCGGCGGCGGAATCCCCGTCATCAAGCAGGGCAATCACCTCAAAGGCGTACCCGCCGTCATCGACAAGGACTTTGCCTCGGCAAAACTTGCGGAACTGCTCGATGCCGATATGCTCATCATCTTGACGGCGGTCGAAAAAGTCGCCATCAATTTCCGCAAGGAAAACGAGCAGTGGC
>JAZUCN010000240.1:0-6142 GCA_045639205.1 Oscillospiraceae bacterium
AGGGTCAGCCCACCGTCATCCTTGCAAAGACTGTCAAGGGCAAGGGCGTAAGCTACATGGAAAATAACGCTGGCTGGCACGGCAAAGCCCCGAACGCTGAGCAGTTCGAGCAGGCCAAGTCCGAGCTGGAAGCTCTCATCAAGGAACTGGAGGGTTAAGAAATGGCTGAAAAGATTGCAACCCGCGAAGCCTACGGCAAAAAGCTCGTAGAGCTGGCTGAAAAATATCCCGAGCTGGTCGTTTTCGATGCTGACCTTGCAGGCGCAACGATGACCAAGTACTTTGCAGAAGCCTGCCCCGAACGTTTCTTCGACATGGGCATCGCCGAGGCCAACATGGTTGGCGTCGCAGCAGGTATGGCAACCTGCGGCTACAAGCCGTTTATCAACACCTTTGCAATGTTTGCCGCAGGCCGTGCATGGGAACAGGTCCGCAATACCGTTTGCTACCCGGGTCTGAACGTCAAGGTCATCGGCTCGCACGGCGGTCTGTCCGTCGGTGAAGACGGCGCAACGCACCAGTGCATCGAGGACTACGCCATCATGCGTGCAATCCCCGGCATGATGGTCCTGTGCCCCTGCGACGGCAACGAAATGCGCCTGGCTACCGAAGCACTCGTCAACTATGACGGCCCTGCTTACATGCGTCTCGGCCGTCTGGCTGTCGAAACTGTTACCGACTCCATCGAAGGCTACAAGTTCGAACTCGGCAAGGGCGTGACCCTCGTTGACGGCACGGATGTCACCATCATCGCTGTCGGCATGAACGTGCAGATGGCGCTCAAGGCTGCAGAGCTTCTCAAGGCAGAAGGCATCTCGGCTCGCGTCATCGACATGCACACCATCAAGCCGCTCGATAACGAGCTCGTTCTCAAGGCTGCAAAGGAAACCGGCTGCATCGTCACCACCGAAGAGGCCAACGTCATGGGCGGGCTGGGTGCAGCAGTTGCAGAACTGCTGGCTGAAGAGTATCCCGTTCCCGTCGTGCGCCACGGTGTCAACGACGAGTTCGGCCGCAGCGGTAAGGCTCCTGCCGTTCTCGAAGCCTACGGCATCACCGCCGAGGTTATCGCTGAAAAGGCAAAGAAGGCCATTGCGCTCAAGAAGTAATTCCGATATAATAAGCAGGAGACCACAGGTCTCCTGCTTATTTTTTCTGTGAGGTTTTCCGATGAAACAAACGCTTCAGCAAGGGCTTTGCGCATCTTCCAGAACGCTGTCCGAATCGCAGATCGATACTTTCTGCGCATTTGGCGATGCGCTCATCGAAAAGAATAAAGTCATGAACCTGACCGCCATCACCGAGCCGCAGGCTGTGGCGCAGCTGCACTTTTTAGATTGCATCGCGCTGTTGGATGCCGCAGACTTCAAGGATAAGTCCGTCATCGATGTCGGCTGTGGCGCAGGCTTTCCCGGTGTGCCGCTGAAGATTGCCGAGCCGTCGATTTCTTTGACCCTGCTCGACTCGCTCGCCAAGCGCACGAGCTGGCTCTCGGCGCTTCTGCCCGAACTTTGCATCGAGGCGGATGTCCAAACAGGGCGCGCCGAAGAACTCGTCACCACGCGCCGTGAGCAATACGATATTGCCGTTTCGCGCGCGGTCGCAAGGCTCAACATCCTCGCAGAACTCTGCCTGCCTTATGTGCGCGTAGGCGGTCTGTTCCTCGCGATGAAAGGTCAGCTTGCGCAGGAAGAGGTCGACGAGGCGAAGAAGGGTATTGAAAAACTCGGCGGTCGCGTGCGCGAAATTTATACCTACACGGTTGCCGATGCCGAGCATCGCGCCGTCATCATCGAAAAAGTGCGCCCGACCCCCGCGCAGTATCCGCGCCCGTATGCGAAAATCAAGAAAAACCCGCTTTGAGGAGGCTTCTTATGATTTACACTTCCCAGGAACTCGAACCGCAGGCGATTTTGCACGCCGCGCAGAAAATCTGCGCCGCCGCCCGCACCGCGCCGAAGGCGAAAGGCTTTGACGCGCTGGAAACCATGGTGCTCACAGGCACAGAAAAAGATGCGCTGGCAGACCGCATGGATGATATGGCAGAGCAGTTTGGCTACGCGTTTTTCCACCGCGATGCCGATTGTGTGCGCAAGGCAGGTGCCATCGTCCTGTTCGGCATGAAAGAGAGTAAGCGCGGTCTTGGCGCAGGATGCGGCTATTGCCACTACAAAGATTGCGCCGATTGCACGGAACATAACGGCGTTTGTGCCTTTGATCCCCTTGACCTTGGCATCGCCATCGGCTCTGCCGCGGCAAGCGCGATGGATGAACGCATCGACTCGCGCGTCTTCTTCTCGGCAGGACGCGTCGCGCAGGAGATGGGCATTATGGGCAAAGATGTCACCCTCACACAAGCGCTGGTCTTGTCCGTCAGCGGCAAGAGCCCCTTCTTTGACCGCAAATAAGAAACAATCCCCGAACCTTTCGGTTCGGGGATTTTCTTTACCATGTGTCGGGGTCTTCAAAGCCGATCGGATCATCGTCCTCTTCAAAATCATCAGGACCGTCGGGATTGGCGAACGAATCATCGAGCCAGCCGTTGTCCTCGCCGGGCGTGACGGACGGGTCTCCGATATACTCGCCATTCTCGTCGAACTCGCCCTCGGGCAGTTCCGGTTCGATCTTCGTCAGAAGATATTTCTTGTCGCGCTTGATATAGTCGCTCTTGGCAATCGTTTCCTTGGAAATTTCCTTGCCGTCCTTGTCGAGGAAGTGGCGGTAGGTCATCACGGACATGCCCGCATACGGCGTCTCAATCACTTCGCCAACCGTATAGCGGTTGCCGTCAGCATCGGTCGCAATCTCACCCTCAATGGTGATTTCAAAGGCATCTTCTGCCTTGGCTTCCTTGTTGAGCACGCCGACGTTCTTCCACGGCGTTTCCGACAGCACCGCATAGCTGATTTTTACGCTCTCATACGGCAGCTCTTCCTTCGTGCCAAGGAGCTTGATGTGCACATAGCCGCCCTCAACATTGGCCTTGACCATAATCGGGTGTTCGGTGGAGTTGGTGAACTTAAAGTCCTGTTGACCCCAGTAGATGGTCGCGTCCTGTCCGTAGCCAACATAGGTAACGACAAACATGTGCGGCATGCGCTCGTTGACCTTCAGGTTGGCATACAGCACGCACTCATAGATTGCCGATGCAACCTGGCAGATGCCGCCGCCCGTCTCGGGCTTGCTCACGCCGCCATCAAGATACACCGTCGCGCCCTGATAGCCCTTTTCCGTCGTGCGCTCGCCAACGATTTCGTTGAACGAGAACACATCGCCGGGATTGAGAATGGTGCCGTCGATTGCCTTGCTGGCAAGGTCGAGGTTATTTGTACGCGGCGCATTTACCACGTGCGGGCTGTCATACGAAGAAAGCGTATGGCCGAACATCTGCTCGGTGAGCTGTTCGAGCGTCACGGCAGGCTCGAGGTCCTTCATCTGAATGATGATTTTCGTCTTGGGCTTTGCCATGGCGATTTTCTGCGTGTAATACGGCAGGTCAAAGCCATAGCCGACCTTTTCTTCGACCAGTTCGCGCGCCTCTTCATCGTAATACGCATCACTCATCTCCGTGCAGTACTTTGCGTAATAACCCTCAAGGTCAATGGGCTCACACGGAATGGTGTCATAGTCAAACTTCAAATCCGAGAAATCGCTCTCAGCAAAGCGCGCCAAAATCGCGTCATACAGCGCATCGGCATCGAGATGGACCTCTGCCGAGCCCGTAACAATGGTAATGGTTTCTGCTTCCTCGTCGACTTCCACGATGGGCTGAATGAGCGTGCTCTCGGCTTCCTCTGCCGCCTTTTCTACTTCCTTACGGATGTATTCGGTGTCGAGGTTGAGGCTCGTTTCCAGGCTGACCGAATGCTCATTCTTCTTTGCACTGCGCATCATCGCAATCGCGTGGAACGGACCACGGTCTCTGCCGAAGTCCATTGCCGCATCGATTGCGCCCTGTGCGTCGAGCGCGACCTTGGTCTGCTCGGGTTTCAACTCCAATGTGCGGTCAGGCAGTTCGACATTCAGCGTGTAGGAATCAAAGCTGTCAATGACAGCCTGCTCAACCTTCGCGACCGCAGCCGTGTTGTTCAGACCACCCACATCCACACCCGCAACGTAAACGTTCGGATAGATGGTGTCGCCCGCCATCAGGACAAAGCCATACGCCGTAACACTCAGAAGCACTGCCAAGACGATAACGCCTGCGATGATGCCAAACTTCTTGCCGCCATTTTGCGGCTTTTTTGTATGTTCGTTTGCCGATGCCTGCCGCTTGCTTCTAGGCACACGGCTTGCCTCAAACTTACCTTTCTTTCTGATAACGATCCCCTCCTATTCCTGTGGGAAAACGCCATTTGGCGTGGAAATACAGTTCTACGCCTACATTATACGGGAGCATTGTTCGTTTTTCAATGACCTTTGTGTAAATAACAGCGCATGAAACCATAATAATGTGTTAAGATTTCACCCGTTTGCGATAAGCGCATACCGTCCGACAAGTTCCGACGCCAGTTTCAGCGCGTCTTCATCCCTGCGAAGTTTGATCGTCAGCACGGGTGATCTCTCTGCCGAGAAGAAAATGCGCTTCGAGAATGCCGCCTCCGCGCAGACGCGCGAGATGACATCAAAGTCAAAACTCGCGAGCACAAAGCGAATCGCATCGCCCTTTTGCGCAATCTCCGTAATCCCGCTCGAAGCCGCGCGGGCACGCAGCAGAGCAATGTCGATGAGATTGAGCACACTCTTGGGCGGGTCACCATAGCGGTCAACGATTTCATCGAGCAGTTCGTCGGCATCTGCCTGCGTACGTACTGCCGCCATACGGCGATACAAGTCCATGCGCTGTTCACCCGATGATACATAGTTTTTGCCGATGTTCGCCGACACATTCAGATCCGCCGTGCACGCGGCTTCTATCATGGGCTTCTCACCGCGCTCTTCCAAGACCGCCTCTTCAAGCAGTTTCAGATACATATCGTAGCCAACTGTCATCATGTGTCCCGACTGTTCCGAGCCAAGCAAGTTACCCGCGCCGCGAATCTCAAGATCGCGCATGGCGATCTTAAAGCCCGAGCCGAATTCTGCATACTCACGGATGGCGTTCAGGCGCTTTTCGGCAATTTCCGTCAGCACCTTTCCTCGGCGGAAAGACAAATACGCATACGCATGGCGCGACGAGCGACCGACGCGTCCGCGCAATTGATGCAGCTGCGCAAGACCGAAGCGGTCAGCATCCTCAATAATGAGCGTATTCACATTCGGCAGATCAATGCCTGTTTCAATAATGGTCGTGCAGACCATAATCTGCACTTCTCCATCTGCCATGCGCTGCATGACGTCGCTGAGTTGTTCCTCGCTCATCTTGCCGTGTGCAACGGCAATCTCCGCTTGCTCGAAGCGGGATTTCAGCCGCGCGGCACAGCGCTCAATGGACTCGACGCGGTTGTGCAGATAATACACCTGCCCACCGCGCTCAAGCTCGCGCCTGATCGCATCGTCGAGCAGACTCTCATTGTGCTCAAGCACAAAGGTCTGCACAGGATAGCGGTCATGCGGCGGCTGTTCGATGGTGGACATATCGCGCAGACCCGAAAGCGCCATGTTGAGTGTGCGCGGAATGGGCGTTGCAGAGAGTGTCAGCACATCCACGCCATGCGCGATTTGCTTGAGACGCTCCTTGTGGCTCACGCCAAAGCGCTGTTCCTCATCGACGATGAGAAGCCCGAGATTTTTGAAAACAACATCTTTCTGAAGCAGTTTGTGCGTACCGATGATGAGGTCAATTTTGCCGCTTGCCAGTTCCTGCAGTGTCTTTTTCTGCTGATTTGCCGTGCGGAAGCGCGAGAGCACATCAATCGTCACAGGGAACGAGCGGAAGCGCCCCATCGCCGTCAGATAATGCTGTTGGGCAAGCACCGTTGTCGGCACAAGAATCGCCGCTTGCTTGCCGTCGAGGATGCACTTCATCACCGCGCGCAAAGCAACCTCGGTCTTGCCGAAGCCGACATCGCCGCAGAGCAGGCGCTCCATCGGCGCAGGCGCTTCCATGTCATGCTTAATTTCTTCAATGCACCGCAGCTGGTCATCGGTTTCGGCATATCCAAAGCCGTCTTCAAACTCTTTTTGCCACGGAGAATCCTCG
>JAZUCN010000241.1:0-4425 GCA_045639205.1 Oscillospiraceae bacterium
GAATCTGCTGTTCGATGGTGGCGGCAACCTCGGGATTATCCATGAGGTATTTCTTCGCGTTGTCGCGACCCTGACCGATGCGCTCGTCACCGATGGAGAACCAACTGCCGCTCTTCTGAATGAGCTCAAGCTGGACACCGATATCAAGCATTTCGCCCCACTTGGAGATGCCTTCGCCATACATGATGTCGAAAACAGCCTCTTTGAAAGGAGGCGCGACTTTGTTCTTGACAATCTTGGCTCTTGTGCGGTTGCCGACGATTTCGGTACCGTTCTTGATGGCCTCGATGCGGCGGATGTCGATACGGACAGTGGCGTAGAACTTCAGTGCGTTACCGCCCGTAGTGGTTTCGGGGTTGCCGTACATAACGCCAATCTTCATGCGAAGCTGGTTGATGAAGATGACCACGCAGTTGGTGCGAGAGATGTTGCCTGCGAGTTTGCGCAGAGCCTGTGACATCAGGCGTGCCTGCAGACCGACAAAGGTGTCGCCCATCTCGCCTTCAATCTCAGCACGGGGCGTCAGCGCCGCGACAGAGTCAACGACAACAACATCAACAGCGCCAGAGCGGACGAGTGCGTCCGTAATCTCAAGTGCCTGCTCACCGGTGTCGGGCTGGGAAACGAGCATGGAGTCGATATCCACGCCGATGGCCGCGGCATAATCGGGGTCGAGTGCGTGCTCAGCATCGACGAATGCGACTTCGCCGCCGCGCTTTTGCGCCTGTGCGACAATATGCAGTGCGAGGGTCGTCTTACCGGAGGATTCCGGTCCATAGGTTTCGATGATGCGTCCTTTGGGAACGCCACCGATACCAAGCGCCGTATCAAGTGCCAACGAGCCAGTCGGGATGGCGTCGACAACCATCTCGGGGCGGTCACCAAGACGCATGACAGTGCCCTTGCCAAAATTCTTTTCAATCTGCTGTAGGGCGGTTTCCAGTGCCTTTTTCTTTTCGCCGGCCGCGCCAATATCTGCGTTCAGGGGTCTTTTTTCCATGGTTGCTACCTCGCTTTTCTATCTTTTCTGTCAGTATAGCATACAAATTTAGAAAAATCAAACATTTGTTTTATAAATTACTTTTGTGCCTTCACAGCACGTATAACTCCGCGCAAATCCTTGCGGAATTCGACATTTCGAAGGCCGGCGTCAAGGAGAATCTTTTCGATGGCACTTTCCTGTCCCATGCCAAACTCCAGGCATAGCCAACCATCTTCCCTGAGTGATGGCAGGCAGTTTTGGACAATTGCGCGATAGAAATCAAGTCCGTCTTCTCCTCCATCGAGCGCCAGGTGCGGCTCAAAGTCGGATACACTGTGCGGAAGTTCGCACATTTCCTGCTTGGTGATATACGGGGGGTTTGAGACGATGAGGTCAAACTGTCCCCAAAAGGCAGGAAGGGGCTTTAGAACATCTGCCTGCAGGCAACTTGCCCGACCCGACAGGTGCAGGTTTGCGGCGTTGATTTTAGCAACGCGAAGTGCGTGCTGTGGCACATCGGCATGCGTGAGTCTTGCAGTAGGAATTTGTTTGGCGATGGCAAGACCGATACAGCCCGAGCCTGTGCAGATATCAAGCACGCGTGTGGGTGTGTCCGTTTGCTTTAAAATTTCGATGGCAAGGTCAGTGACTGCCATGGTGTCATCGCGCGGGATGAGCACATCGGGCGTAACGGTCAGTTCCATGCCGTAAAAACTCCATTTGCCGATGACGTAGGCAAGCGGCTCGTCCGAAAGCAATCGGCAGACGCCGTCTTTGACGATGCGCTCAATTTCTTCGGTCGCATAGAGTTTGCGGTCTGCAATCAAAGAGGCGGAAGTTTTGTTTGACGCGTGCATGAGAAGCTCCTGCGCATAAAACGAGGCGGACTCCCCTTCTGTTTCTAACAGTGCGCGTCTTGCATCGAGAAATATATCTCCGTAGGTTTTTACCATCTGTCCTCTCCCTGCTGTTCGGGAATGACGCGCTGCATGGCCTCAATGGCAACCTCGATCATCGAATCATCGGGCTCGAAGGTCGTGAAGTTCTGCAGCCACATGCCGGGCTTTGTCAAAATACGGGTAAACCAGTTATCATGACGGCCGACAAGGCGGTTAAATTCATAGCTGATCGATACGAGAAGCGGAAGCAGGAGCAGGCGGATGCCCATGCGCGCAAAAACGTTATCCACAGGAAATACCGCGCTCACGACGGCGAAAACAAGGATGGAGAGGATAACGATGACGAACATAAAGCTCGTGCCACAGCGAGGATGCAGGCGCGTCTGGGCGCGGACATTCTCTACCGTCAGCGGAAGCTGCGCCTCATAACAGCGAATGGTTTTATGCTCCGCACCATGATAGGAAAAGACGCGGCGGATGTCCTTCATTTTCGACACAAGGTACATGTACAGCAGGAAAATGGTAACGCGGACAAGCCCTTCAATAAGGCTCAACACCAGTGCGCTGTCAATGAATCGGTCGAAAAGCCCTACAATGAGTGTGGGGAGCAGGAAAAACAGACCAATAGAGAATGCAAGTCCGAGCACAACGGAGAAATAGATGATTGCTTTCTCCAGTTTCTCTGAGCCGAATTTCTTCTCAAACCACTGTTCGAATTTTGACGGCTGTGTTTCCTCTTCTTCGGGGAAAAACTCCGCCGAATACATCAGCGCCTTTACACCGTTGACCATCGACGAGCCAAAGTTGACAACGCCGCGGATGATGGGCCAGGTAGTGACGCCTGTACGCTTTTTGCAGGGCTCTTCTTTGACAACGATGCCCTCTGGACCGCGGACAACGATGGCTCGCTTCTGCGGGCCTTGCATCAAGATGCCCTCGATGAGTGCTTGTCCGCCAATAAGTGTTTTAAATTTCTCCTGACATTCAGGTTTCTTGCAATTTGACATAGGTTTGCCTCTATTCTGCCCCAGTGGGGATGGATATGGTAACGAGCGTTCCGCCGCCATCAGCATTGGCAAGCGTCAATGTGCCGCCGTGCATGCTGATAATCTCCTCGCAGACAGCCAGGCCGATGCCGCTGCCGCGTGCTTTGGAACTGCCCTTATAGAATTTCATTTTGACATGCGGAAGTTCATCCTCGGGAATGCCCGGTCCGTAATCACGGATGCAGATGACCACACATTTATCTTCTTGTTTGATCGATGCGTCAATCACGCCACCCTCACCGCCGTGCTTTGCGGCGTTATCGAGGATATTCAAGAACACCTGGCGCATACGCGAAACATCACATTCAATTTCGCCAATGGGCGCATCGTCGGGGGTGTAGTTGAGTTTGATACCCTCCTGCTTCAGTCGGCTGCCATACATAAAGACCGTGTCTTCAAACTCGGCAAGCAGGTCTGCTGTTTGCACGTTAAGGGTAAATCTGCCGTTTTGCATGCGGGTAAATTCAAGCAGTTCTTCGACCATGCCGGTCAATCTGCGTGCTTCGCGCAGGATGATGAGCATACCGCGGCGAGTTTCGCCTTCGACAGACTCAGAAGCGAGCAGGGTTTCTCCCCAGCCCGAGATTGCCGTAAGCGGTGTCCGCAATTCATGAGATACGGAGGAAATAAACTCCGATTGCGTCTTTTCAGACTGGCTGATCTGCACAGACATATCGTTGATGGTCTGTGCGAGTTCTCCAATCTCGTCATCAAACTGTGATGGAATCTGCACGCCATAAGAGCCTGCGGCAATGCGCTTGGCGGTGGCGGTAATCTGAGAGACCGGATCAAGAATCGAGCGGATAAAGAAGCGGCTCATGATGAGCACGAATGAAATAAAGATAAGCCCAAAGAGAATGGCAAGCGCCGCGATGCGAAGCACCTGCTCGTCCGCGTGTTTCATGCTCGTCACGTAACGCAGAACACCAATCATTTCCCCATTGGAATAAATCATGGGGCTGGAGACCGCCATGATACGCTCACCCGTTGCGGGGTTTTTTCCGTGGAAAATGGCGAGCTGCCCCGTCTTCAAAGCCTCCGTTACGTCGGGTGTAGAAGGCGCGTGACCTGCCCACTGACCGTATGACGATGCTACGATTGCGCCACTTCGCGAGATAAACTGCAGTTCAAGCACGTTCTTCTCGTCAAAGGTCTGCGCGAATTTAATGCAGGACTGATAGTATTCATTATAGCTTTGATTGATGTAACTGCCGAAGAAGTCGGTCGTCGTTTTGGCTTTCGTTTCCAAACCTGAACGAAGGTTTGAATAGAAATATGCACCAAGACTGACAATGACAGCAGTAACGCAGACGAGCACCAAGGCAATGATGATGCTCAGATTATTTCTAAGCCAGCGCTTTTGAAGGCCGTTGCGTTTCTTTCCTTTTTCCACGCGGATCTCCTTGTTTGCAGGCGTTTATGCGCCCCATTTATAGCCAAAGCCCCAAACAGTTGTGATGTATGTGGGGGTTGCGGTATCGTCCTCAATTTTAATACG
>JAZUCN010000242.1:0-1546 GCA_045639205.1 Oscillospiraceae bacterium
ACTCATTGGCGAGGAGTTCTACGGCGAGTATTACGCCAAGACAGACCCCCTCGGCTCGGAGAAGCCGAATCCCGTTTCGCATGTGGCATACGGCTATGCCACGCAGGTCTGTATTCTCGATAAAAAGACAGGCAAGGTCGAAAAAATCATCGCCGCGCACGATGTGGGTAAAGCCATCAATCCGCGCTCTTGCGAAGGACAGATTGAAGGCGGCGTGGTGATGAGCATGGGCTACGCGCTTCGCGAGCAGTATCCGATTGACGAGAACTGCAAGCCGATTGAAAAATACGGCAAGTTGGGACTTTTCCGCGCGCACGAGATTCCGAAAATCGATGCCATCGTCATCGATAAGCCGGGCTTGGACGTTGCCTGCGGCGCAATCGGCATCGGTGAGATCACCTCTATCCCTACCGCTCCTGCGATTGCCGAGGCCTACTATCAGCTTGACGGCGAGCGGCGCAACAAACTGCCGCTTGTCAATACGCCGTATGAAAGGAAGGATGGATGATGAAAAGATTCTCTCCGAAAACAGCCTATGTTGCTTGCGCGGGCGGCTGCCGAGCGACGGCGGATTGCGTTTACGGCTGTGTTGGATGCGGCGTGTGCGTAAGCGTCTGCCCCTTTGAGGCAATTGAAATCAATAGCCTTGGTGTTGCTGAGGTCAATCCCGACAAGTGCATCGGCTGCGGCAAGTGCGTCAAGGAATGTCCGCGCGAAGTCATTCGCGTGCACGACAGGGCAGTGCCTATCGTGGTGCGGTGCTCGAATCTCGATGTCGGTAAACTCGCGCGCACAATGTGCCAGGTCAGTTGTATCGGCTGTGGCATCTGCGAGAAAGCCTGTCCCTCGGGCGCGATTCGCGTCGAGGGAAACTGCTCCTGCATCGATGAGACGGTGTGCCTTTCCTGCGGGCAGTGCCTCGTCAAATGCCCGCGCGGCACGATTTATGATGTGCGCGGCATTCTCAAAGGTAAAAATGCATAAAAAAGGCCACCTGCCAATGGGCAGGTGGTTTTTGCGTCATGAATTTGCACTGCGCAGTTTTGCGAGGGTTTCCTGTATCACAGGAAGGCACGCCTCGGGCGTGTCCACATTCAAAACCGCTTGCTCGAACGGGCAAAGTCCGTCACCGCGGCGGTTGATGATCTGCGCGCAGAGCGTGTCATACCGGCAGGCGATGCCGTGAAGTTCTAAAAGTTTTACCGCAGGCTCGCTGACGGTAAAGGCGTAGACCGCCTTGACCTTGCCGAGAATAAAAAGCGCCGCGGCGGCTTTGCCGACGATGGTGTCGCAGACCTCCGCGCCCGCAAGAAGCGAAGGCTTCTCGGTCAAAAGTTCGAGCGCAGGCGCAATACCCCTTGCAAAGCGCGTATGGACAATCTCACCGTTTTGCACAACCGCAAAGGTGATTTCGCCGTTCGCAAACTGCCGTTGCAGTGTTTCGTTTGGAAGTATCATAAGAAAGCCTCCTTGGTGGGCTCATTATAGCATAAGAGCATATCGCATACAAGCGAAAACCCGACACGAATGTGTCGGGTCTTGCTTT
>JAZUCN010000243.1:0-3206 GCA_045639205.1 Oscillospiraceae bacterium
GCAGAAAAATCCACATGCCCTGGGGTATCAAGCAAAATGACTTCCAAATCGTCATAGGCAAACATTGCCTGTTTGGAGAAAATCGTAATGCCGCGCTCGCGCTCAAGATGCTGGGTATCCAAAAACGCATTGCCATGGTCCACGCGCCCGAGATTGCGAATCGCGCCACTATGATAGAGCATCGCCTCGCAGAGCGTTGTCTTGCCCGCGTCGACGTGCGCAAGGATTCCAATTACAAGTCTTTTCACTGATTTTTCACCATGCCGTAATTTTTTCTTATTTTACCACACGCATGACCGAAAAACAAATCTTTCGCGCGTATTTTCTCTTGACCTCGTAGAAAAATCGTGTATAATAAAAATAGGAATAATTCTCAAAATGGAGAACGACATGAATATTCAAGAATTACAGCTGAAATTAAAGCAAGCAAATTATATTTGCGATGAAACTGTGCCAACCACCCTCTCTGTAGCTTTGCAGTTGGGTCGTCCGCTTTTGATTGAAGGTGCGGCAGGTGTTGGAAAGACGGAAATTGCCAAAGTCATGGCAAATGCGCTGGACAGAGATTTGGTGCGTCTGCAGTGCTACGAAGGGCTTGATGAGAGCAAGGCGCTGTATGAGTGGAACTACCAAAAACAGCTTCTTTCCATTCAGGTGCAGATGAACAAATCTGACCCCGACGAGCTCACGCGCTCACTTTTCCGCGATGAGTATCTGCTGGAGCGTCCGCTTCTGCAGTCGATTCGCTCGGAGAAACCCGTGGTTCTGCTCATCGACGAGATTGACAAGGCTGACGAGGAATTTGAGGCATTTTTGCTTGAGCTTCTGTCCGAAATGCAGATTACCATCCCCGAGATTGGCACGATTCGCGCCAAGACCGTGCCGTTTGTGATTCTCACCTCGAACCGCACAAGACCGCTTTCCGAGGCGCTTCGCCGCCGCTGTGCGTATTTGTATCTGCAGTATCCCGATGTGGAGAAAGAAACCGCTATCATCCGAGCAAAACTGCCGAATGTCGATGCGCAGCTTGCTGTGCAGGTAGCAAAGGCGGTACAGCAATTGCGCCTGAACGAACGCATTCTCAAAAAACCGTCGATTGCCGAAACGCTTGACTGGGCGGGGGCACTTGACTGCCTTGGTGTGCGCGAACTGACGGATGAAACAAAACTCGCAACGGCGGGCTTTGTCCCCAAAAACAGCGAAGATTTAGAGGAAGTTCTGCGCCGCGAGGACGAAGAAGACGGCTGTGCCTGCCATGAGGGCGGATGCCATCATCACCATCACTAATGTTATGACTGACTACACCGTATATCTTGAAAAACTCTCCGAGTTTTCTGCCATTTTGCGCCACGAGGGCTTGGCAGTCGGTCTGCAGGAGACGGCGGACGCAGGCACGGTTTTATCGACCATGCAAATGGAAAACCGCGAGGCGGTCAAGTCTGCCCTGCGCGCGATTTATGCCAAGTCGCAGGCAGAGCAGACGGTCTTTGACCGCTGTTTTGACGGCTATTTTGTATCCGCGGAGCAAAAGCGCCTGCAGCGCGAGCAGATGCTGAAAGAACAGCAAGAACTTGCGCAAAGACGCGCAGAGGCCGAAGAAGAACTACAGTACCATGGAAGTCCGATGGATCTGCGCGAGGATTTGAAAGACACCTATGCCAAGATGCCCGAGTCCGAACGTGATCGCCTGCGGCAGATCATGGAGCGCTACAAGGGTAATATCGACCGACATCCCGAACTTTACGGCAACTTCATTCACTCGGTGTTTATGCGCGCGCTTTTGGAACAGCAAATGGCAATGGAAGATGCGGCTGTCGGCGTCGATGCCTTTGATGACCCCGAGCTCGAACTGATGTTCCGCGATATTTCGCTGTTTGAAGAGGCAGAAATTCCGCGCGCGATCTCCATCATCGCAAAAATCACCCAACAGATGAACCGCGAGCTGAACGCAAGGCGGCAACAGCGCGCGCACAGCGGAAAACTCGATTTTAGGCGTACGATTCGAAACGGTCTGCAAACAGGCGGTTCGTTTTCAAAACTGGCGTGGAAAAAGCGCCGCAAACGCCGCAAGCATTTGGTGCTACTGTGCGATGTTTCGGGCTCGATGCTACAGTTTTCCGAGTTTGCTCTGCACTTTATTCCGTCGATGGCGGAGGTATCGGAATCATCGCGCACATTCCTGTTTTCCGAGCAGCTGCATGAGGTTGATTCCTTTGCGCTTAAAAACATGGAGGGATTCCGCAATTACGTCAAATCAACAGGTTTGTTCGGCAAGGGTACGGACCTTGCGCAGGCACTGCAAAGCCTGATGGCTATCCGTCCTGCGGTGCTCGGCCCGTCGACGACTCTGCTCATTCTCTCGGACAGCAAAACTGTCAATATTGCGCAGGCAGAAGCCGCGCTTTTAGCCGCGCGCAGAGCCTGTGCAGAAGTGCTTTGGCTCAACCCCATTCCGCAGAGAAAATGGCCGTATATCCGCAGTATTGAGACGATGTCTGCCCTTTGCCGCATGGTTCCCTGCAGTACGCTCAGTGAGCTTGCTATGTCCTGCCGCAAACTGCTTCGCGGCTGACAAGGTTCTATACAAACAGGTGCGTTTGTGGTATAACAGACATACCGAAACACATTCATTTTAAAGGAGGAACAGCCCATGCGGCTTGTCCTGCTGACCGCGCTTGGCGTGGGCGGTGCGACCGTCATCGGCGCGCTGCTTGGCTTTTGTTTTAAGAATATCTCCCATCGCTTCAGCGATATCATTCTTTCGTTTGCCGCAGGCGTGATGCTTGCCGCGGCTGTGATTGGACTCGTTTTGCCGTCACTCGAGCATGGTGCAGGAAGCGTGCTTGCGCTTCCCGTAACAGTTGCAGGTATTTTCTGCGGCGCGCTGTGCTTAAACGTGCTTGACCGCTTGGTGCCGCATCTGCACAAGCTTGCAGGAACGGACATAGAGGCACATCCGCAATCTGCCGCAAGGACGAACAAGATTTTGCTGTTCGTGCTTGCCATCGCCATCCACAACCTGCCCGAAGGCATCGCGGCAGGTGTCGGCTTTGGCGCGGGCAACACCGCGGAAGCGCTCACCATCGCAGGCGGCATCGCGCTTCAGAACATTCCCGAGGGCATGGTCATTATCGCGCCCACGCTCGCCCGGGGCATCAGTCCCCGCCGCACGTTCCTGTGCGCCATGGGAAAAGGTCTGTTTGGAG
>JAZUCN010000244.1:0-1907 GCA_045639205.1 Oscillospiraceae bacterium
TTGAGCGAACCGGGCAGTTTTGCGATTTTCGTCTCGACCATCTCTAACGTATCGGCAACCTGCTCTCTATCTGCAACATCACCCGTGACGCTGAATTCTTCCATCAGCAGGTTTTCAAACAGATACGACCAATACATACCGGGCATATACAGTGCGCCGTGGTTGCCTGCGCCCATATCGGCGATCATCATCCAGTTGACCGCGCGCGCGCAGGTGCTCTCGTACTCGGCATAGCCGCAGTAGTGATACAGACGCCATGCGAGGTTTGCCGTCAGAAGCGTCGACTCAAAGATATGATCCCAGCCCCAGTGGACGGGCGTGTAGATGCCGCCGTCGGAGAAGCTGAATCTTTCATAAAGCGCACGCATGGACTTTTCCAGCGGCGCGGCAAGAATTTCACGCGCCTCTTCGATTTCCAGCAGGTGCGAGAGGATGTAGATCAAATAGAGATTGTAGTTGTATTCCGTCTCGCCGTCATTGTAGATTTCCATGTCGCCATCACGGCGGGAATGATAATTGAACAGACCGCTTTCCAACTGTTCGGGCAGAATGTAATTGCAGATGGTATCCTTCGCCTTTTCAATGAGCGCCTGATTCCCCGTCTGCTTGCCGACCAGCCACGAATCCGCCGCACCCTCAGCGATCATGTTGAGGGTATCCAAGAAGCCGTTGACACTGGTCGGATAGTGCGTGATGGCCGTAAAGCGTTCGACAAAGCGATGTCTTTTTTCATCATACGGCCAAGTTGAGAAGATTTCGTCGAGCCAAGCAAGTGCGTCCTTGTCGCCCACCATCACGGCAGCCTTGTACGCATGACGCGCCGTTCTGCCCTGCGAGCAAAGGCCCGATACACTCTGCACAAAATAGGTCTGACCGTTGTGGCGAAGGAGGCTTCTGTTTGCAAAATCGAGCAGTTTGACCGTTGCCGTGCGGAATGCTTCTTCGCCCGAGAATTTCCACGCAAGCGCAAAGTCGTACGCCATCGCGCAGGCGCTCTCGTCGCTGATGATGTGGATGTACACACCCGGGGAATAAATCGAGCCGTCCTCGTCAAATTTCAGACCGTTCAGTCTTGCACGCATATCTGCGACAAATTTATCGGAAAATTGCTTGTAATCAAACGTTTTTCTCATGTTTTCATCCTCAATTATGCAAACGTGAATGTGCCGTCAAAACTGCGGTCATTCATTTCCATAGCGGTGTTTCCCCACTGGTTATACTGCGCGTCGTAGAGCGTGAGGCGGTTGACGGAAATGCCGCCTGTCCAGCAATCGCCCTTCTTCGGCGCAAAGCCGAGTTCCGACCACAAAAGTTTCGCCGTGAAGCAAAGCCCCGCTTCTTTCATTTCGCACGAAAGCTTGCTCTTTTCCAGATACCAACCGCGCGGGATCTCTGCCAGATACAGACGCACGTCACCGCCAAACGGAACGGTCGCCTTGCTGAAATCGCCCGGGCACAACTGCAGATTCGACCACTGGTCACCGCCCGATGTCGGCGTTGCGTCGTTGTATCGGTAAATGACATTCTTGCCGTTTTCCTGCGTCAGGCTAAGCAGGCAATGCACACCCACGGTGTTGAGTTCGAGCAAAACGCCGTCACCCTGATACATCGACTGCGCCTCATACGGCTGGGTAAACTTCTTGCAGTCAGTCTGTACCGTCAGATACAGGCCATCTGCATCATAGCTGAGTGTCGCTTCTGCGGCGTAGCCGTCTTCGGGATAACTCCACGGCATATCGAGTTTCACGCTTGCAGGAACCTGCGGAATCTGCGCCACATCATCGCCGTCGCGCTTGAGTCTTTGCACGCGGCGCTGCAGCGCGTTTCTCGTTTCAAATACCGCTGCACCGTTTGCCTCATGGAAGAAATGCCTGTGGTGGATGCGGTCCGCAGGCGGATAGCGCAGC
>JAZUCN010000245.1:0-2970 GCA_045639205.1 Oscillospiraceae bacterium
CAGCTTCATCGTGCCCAAGATTTTCACCGCCATCGCCTTCGACTCGGGCGGCGTTGCCTCGGGTCCGATGACCGCGACCTTCCTGCTTCCTTTGGCGCAGGGTGCCTGCGCGGCGGTCGGCGGAGATTTGGCGGCGGATGCCTTTGGCGTGGTCGCCATGGTCGCGATGACTCCGCTCATTACCATTCAGATTCTGGGCCTTGTCACCGTCATCAAAAACCGCAGACGTTCTGCAGGACTGCATGAACTGTCCGACGATGATGACGGCATCATCGAGCTTTGATGCAGGAGGGCTTGTATATGAGTGAATTGTATTTGATGGTGAGCATCACAAGTCGAAAGCTCACAAAGAAATTCTCTGATTTCTATACCCAGCTTCAGCTTCCCGTTTCCTTCATCACCCTCGGCACAGGCACCGCCTCGAGCGAAATTCTTGACTACTTTGGTCTCGATGGCTCAGACAAGAGCGTGCTGTTTCATATGGTGACGATGGACAAGTGGAAAGAGGTCAAGCGCCAGTTGCGACTGAGCATGAACATCGATATCCCCGGCATCGGCATTGCGTTTATTCTTCCACTAAGCAGTATCTCGGGAAGAAAGGCGCTCGATTATCTCACCGTCGGGCAGAATTTTGTGAAAGGGGAGGAATCTTCGTTGAAGGATACAAACTATCACCTGCTGATTGCCATCGCCAACCAAGGCTACAGCGAGCAGATCATGAATGCCGCGCGCAAGGTCCATGCCGCAGGCGGCACGATGATCCACGCCAAGGGTACCGGCACGCACCTGGCCGAAAAATTCATGGGCGTGACGCTTGTTCCCGAAAAGGAAATGATTTTCATTGTCGTTCGCGACAAGCAGAAAAACGATATCATGCAGGCCATCACGCAAGAAGCAGGCCCCGGCACGCAGGCGGGCGCAATCGTCTTCTCCCTGCCTGTCACAGACACCGCAGGTATGCGTTTGATGGAAGAAATTGATGAATAATTGACGCAAAAAAGCGGAGTGGAATTCCACTCCGCTTTTTATTCTGTAAAAATTGCAAATCAAATCCATCAGTATAAATCCCCTTATTTTTCAGATACTAACATCATGAATTGACACAAAAGGAGATTTATATATGAAGGCAACAGGCATTGTCCGCCGCATTGATGACCTCGGCAGAGTCGTCATCCCCAAGGAGATCCGCCGCACGCTCCGCATCCGCGAAGGCGACCCGCTTGAAATTTACACGGAAAAAGATGGCGAGGTCATCTTTAAAAAATACTCCCCCATGGGCGATCTCACCGATTTCGCCTCGCAGATTTGCGACTCCATCGGCAAGAACACGGGGCATATCGCCGTGGTCTGTGACCGTGACTCGATCATTGCCGTGGCAGGCGCGCCGCGCCGTGACCTTTTGGAAAAGCGCAGCTCGCAGGAGCTCGAGCATCTGATGGAAGCACGCAAAATCTACCGCTGGCAGTCGGGTGACAGCCACCTGCCCATCACCGACGGGCTCGAACGCTACCATGTTGGTGTTGCCGCACCGATCCTCTCCGAAGGGGACCTCATGGGCTGTGTTGCCCTGCTTCTCGAGCAGACGGACGAGCCGCTGTCCGAAGCCGAGCAGAAACTCACGCAGACCGTGGCGGGCTTCCTTGGCAGACAAATGGAAAACTGAAGAAACGAAAAAGCTCCGCCTGTTACAGGTGGAGCTTTTTTTCCAATAATACGAGCTGAACGCCCGCGATGCCGTTAAACACACACGGAACAACGCCAATCTCGCGATAGCCCAAACTTTGATACATTCTGCGCGCTCTTTCGTTGATGAGCTGCGTGTCCATGCGAAGGTGCACGCACCCCTGCTCGCGCGCGTAGTCCTCGTAAAACTTCATAAACTGCCGTCCATAACCCTTTGCGCTGTGCGGCGGGTCAATGACCAGCGTGTGCAGAACCATCACCTCGTGCTCTGCCGCCTCATATTCCCAACTGCCATCTTCATACGCGGGGGTCTGAATCTGATTGATGATCGCCGTGCCGACAACCGCGCCATCTTCCACCGCAACGAACAAATCGTCCCTGTCCAGCGCGTCTTGCGCGGTCTGCGCCGTCGGATAAACCCCGCGCGCCCAGCCCACGCACGCGCGGCCCGCTTCCTGCTCGGTGTGAATCCGTTCATAAATTTCCGCAACTGCCGTCAAATCCGCCTGACGCGCTTTTCTGAACTCCATCTTCTTCCTCCGAAGGTAAATTCTTTCGTTTACCTTATCATGTTTTTTCATTTCTTGCAATATTTGTCCATATTTTCAAGCCAAACGGCAAGATTTTGCATCTGTGGAAAGAAAAACAGTAGCCTATTTGCAAAAAATTTGCTATACTGTATCATTGGATAGGAATATGCCCAAAAACAAAGGAGCGCAGCATGAGATTTGACGGTTTCATCGGCAATACAGACCTCAAGGCGCGCCTTTCTGCGGCCGCCTCGGCGGGGAAACTTTCGCACTGCTATTTGCTGTGCGGTCCCGAAGGTTCGGGCAGGCATACTCTCGCGCGGATTCTATCCGCCGCGATGCAGTGCACAAGCGCAGGCGAAACGCCCTGCGGCGTGTGTCCTGCCTGCCGCAAAGTCCTTTCCAATACGCACCCCGATGTTATCGTTGTCAACGACCGCGAACACAAGCAAATCGGCGTGGATGTCATCCGTGAAATGCGTGCGGACGTTTTCGTCCGTCCGAATGAGGGCAAGCGCAAAATCTATATTTTAGAGCAGGATATGACCGAAGAGTCGCAAAACGCCCTGCCCAAAATCCTCGAAGAAGCGCCGCAGTATGCCGCGTTCTTCCTGCTGAGCACGCACCCGGAAAAATTACTCGTTACCATCCGCAGCCGCTGCGTGATGCTGCCGCTTTCCCCGCTTTCTGCCGATGAGGCGCTTGCAGAGCTTACCCGTCGGTGTGGAAATGCTTCGCGCGAGGATTTGCTTGCCGC
>JAZUCN010000246.1:0-9948 GCA_045639205.1 Oscillospiraceae bacterium
GCGCCGCCGATGAACCACAGGGACACAAGCCCTGCCGTAACGGCTTCAAGGATGCCAAAAATTACGATGGCGGCAAGCCAAATGTAGGAAGATGCGGGCATAAGAGCGCCTCCTTTCACATTACTTTAGACGATGGCGGAAGAGAAAAGTTCCGCGCAGAGGAAATTTTACAAAAAGGAACAATTTGTTTGCTATTTCGCCCTGTTTCTTATATAGTAGAGTAGAACGAATTGAATTGCAAGAAAAAACGGAGAAGCAATATGAAAATGATGACTTTTTGCGTGCCGTGTCTGTTTGGCCTCGAAGGTCTGGTCGGCGATGAACTGCGCCGTCTGGGACTGGAGAATGTTCGCGTAGAGGACAGGCGCGTGTTTTTTGATGGCGATTTTGCGGCGATGGCGAAGGCGAATCTCAACTGCCGCATGGGCGAGCGCGTGATGATCCTGCTTGCAAGATTTACCGCGCGCAGTTTTGAAGAATTATTCCAAGGCATCAAGGCAATTGAACTCGAAGCCTTTATTCCCAAGGATGGCGCGTTCCCTGTTAAGGGATACAGCTTGGATAGTCAGCTCCATTCCGTGCCTGACTGTCAGGCAATCATCAAGAAGGCGGCCGTCGACCGCCTGGGCGCGCATTATGGGCTTTCCTGGATGCCCGAGACGGGCGCGACCTATCAAATCCGCTTTTCCCTCATGAAAGATGTCTGCGAGGTATTCCTTGACACATCGGGCGTGAGCCTGCACAAGCGCGGATACCGCCAGATCGCGAACCTCGCGCCGCTGCACGAGACGATGGCGGCCGCGATGGTCAATCTTTCGCGCTATCGCGGACGGGATTTCTTCTGGGATCCGTTCTGCGGCTCGGGCACAATCTGCATCGAGGCGGCGCTTATTGCGCTCAATCGCGCGCCGGGTCTTTCGCGCAATTTTGGCGCGCAGAAGTGGGCGTGTGTGCCCGAAACGGTTTGGCAGCAGGCACGCACAGAGGCACTTGACCGCGAGTTCCGCGGGGATTACCGCATTCTCGGTACGGATATTGACCCTGCGTCACTTGAAATTGCCAAAGAAAATGCGCGCAAGGCAGGTGTTGCGAAACTCATTGAGTTCCGCGAGGCCGACGCGACGAAGTGCCCGCTTCCGACGGACAAGGGACTCATTGTCTGCAACCCGCCCTACGGCGAGCGAATGCTTGAGCAAAGAGCCGCGCAGCAGCTTTACAGAGCGCTCGGCAGGCATCTGAAATTTGCAGATGGCTGGAAAAAGTATCTCATCTCTTCCGAGCCCGAGTTTGAGCATTATTTCGGCAAGCAGGCGGTGAAAAAACGCAAGCTCTACAACGGCAGATTACAATGCAACGTGTTTATGTACTACTAAGGGAGAGAAAATACCATGAAGCATGTATTTATCGTCAATCCTGCGGCAGGCAAATATGACCACACAAAAGAATACAGCACGGTCATCGACCGCATTTGCAAGAAGCATGGCTTGGAATATGAAATCATCCTGTCTACCGCGCCCGGTATGTGCAAGGATGCGGCAAGAGCGGTAGCAGAGCGCGGAGAAGAAGCCCGCATTTACGCCTGCGGCGGTGACGGCACGCTGAACGAAATTATCAACGGCGTGGTTGGCTTTGAGAATGTTGCCGTGACGCATTTTCCCGGCGGTACGGGCAACGATGCCATCAAGATTTTCTCGGAAACAAAGCCGTTTCATCATCTCGAGCGGCTTTTGGATTGCGAAGAGGCACGTCTAGACCTCATTTGCTGCAACGGGCAGTATTCGATGAACATCGTATCCATGGGACTCGATGCGCGCATCAACAACGAAACGCAGGCCATTAAGCGCCTGCCGCTCGTGGGCGGCAAGAATGCCTACACATCGGCAATGGTGGTAAACCTCTTCAAGGGGCTCAATGAGCACTTTGTCGTGCGCATTGACGGTGAAGAGCCGATTGACGCGAAGCAGACGCTCATCTGCGTGTGCAACGGCAGATGGTATGGCGGCGTGTATAATCCTATGCCCGATGCCCAGCCCGATGACGGGCTTTTGGATGTGGTCATCGTGCGCGAGGTCAATCTTTTGCAGATCTCCAAGCTCATTGGCATCTACAAGCGCGGCGGCTATGCCGAAGTGCCTGAATTTATTGAGCATCATCGCTGCCGCAGTATTACCATTGACTGCGACAAGGAATCGGTCATCAACGCTGACGGCGAGATTCTGCGCGCATCGCAGGTACAGATGGACGTTGTGCCGCAGGCACTGCGCTTCTTCTATCCGAAGGGACTTACTTACAAGGCTGAAGAATTTACAGAATCGACATAATATTGCCAAAAAAGCCTCTTGACTTTTGGGGCGGAAGGGATATTATAGTACATGTTAGCACTCGGGAGCAAAGAGTGCCAAAATTCATCAAAGCGCGGCTTTGCCGCATGCGATACATCCAAGGAGGTAACACTATGAAACTGACTCCGTTGGCAGACAATGTTCTGCTCAAGAGCATGGAAGCTGAAGAAAAGACCGCTTCGGGCATCATCCTGTCCACCGCGACGAAGGAAAAGTCCGTGGTATCCGAGGTCGTGGCTGTTGGTCCCGGCACCAAGGACGAGCCGATGACCGTGAAGGTCGGCGACAAGGTCGTCCCCGCGAAGATCGCAGGCCAGGAACTCAAGCTCGACAACGAGGACTATGTCATCTGCAAGGTCGCTGAGATTCTTGCAATCGTAGAATAAAAGGAGATTCAATCATGGCAAAACAGATTATTTATGGCGAAGAAGCGCGCAAGAGCCTGCAGGCAGGCATTGACCAGCTCGCCAATACCGTAAAGGTTACGCTCGGTCCGAAGGGCCGCAATGTTGTGCTGGGCAAGAAGTATGGCGCGCCGCTGATTACCAACGATGGCGTGACGATTGCCAAGGACATTGAACTCGAAGATGCATTCGAGAACATGGGCGCGCAGCTCGTGCGCGAAGTTGCAACCAAGACCAATGACGCCGCAGGCGACGGCACGACGACCGCTACCGTTCTGGCGCAGGCCATCATCCGCGAGGGTCTGAAGAACGTTTCGGCAGGCGCAAACCCCATGGTCATGCGCAAGGGTATGGAAAAGGCTGTTGAGGCGGCTGTGGAAGCCATCAAGGCAAACTCCGAAACCGTCAAGGGCAGCGAAGATATCGCAAGAGTCGGCGCGGTTTCTTCCGGCGATGAGTCCATCGGCAAGCTGATTGCAGAGGCGATGGAGAAGGTTTCGTCTTCGGGCGTTATCACCATCGAAGAGTCCAAGACCGCAGAGACGGGTCTGGAAGTTGTCGAAGGTATGCAGTTTGACCGCGGCTACATTTCGCCCTACATGGTCACCGATACCGAGAAGATGGAAGCGATCGTGGACGATCCGTTCATCCTCATCACCGATAAGAAGATTTCCTCCATTCAGGAGATCCTGCCCCTGCTCGAGCAGATCGTCAAGGGCGGTCAGAAGCTGTTTATCATTGCAGAAGATGTCGAAGGCGACGCGCTGTCGACCCTGCTTGTCAACCGTCTGCGCGGCAGCTTCAACTGCGTGTGCGTCAAGGCTCCCGGCTTTGGCGACCGCCGCAAGGAAATGCTCAAGGACATCGCTGTCCTCACGGGCGGCACGTATGTTTCGAGCGAACTGAACATGAACCTGACCGATGTGCAGATTCCCGACCTGGGTCGCGCTCGTCAGATCAAGGTTTCCAAGGACACCACCGTTATCGTCGACGGCTGTGGCGATGCAAACGAAATCAAGGCTCGCGTTGCCGAGATCAAGAACACGCTGGCAATCACCACGTCCGAATATGACAAGGAAAAGCTGCAGAAGCGTCTTGCAAAGCTTTCGGGCGGTGTGGCCGTCATCAAGGTTGGCGCACAGACCGAAGTTGCGATGAAGGAACTCAAGCTCCGCGTGGAAGATGCGCTCAACGCAACGCGCGCGGCTGTGGAAGAAGGCATCGTTGCAGGCGGCGGTACGGCATATGTCAACGCGATTCCTGCAGTTGAGAAGCTCGTGGCAAAGCTTTCGGGCGATGAAAAGACCGGCGCGCAGATCATTGCAAAAGCTCTGCAGGCTCCGATCCGTCAGATCGCGGAGAACGCAGGTGTGGACGGCTCGATCGTCTACGACAAGATCCGCTCGAGCCGCAAGGTTGGTTACGGCTACAACGCCTACACCGAGACCTACTGCGATATGATTCCCTCGGGTATCGTTGACCCGACCAAGGTTACCAGAAGCGCTCTGGAGAATGCTTCGTCGATCACCGCTTGCGTGCTGACGACCGAAGCGCTCGTCGCTGACAAGCCCGATCCCGCCGCGGATGCCGCAATGGCAGCTGCTGCACAGGGCGGCATGGGCGGTATGTATTAATCGCTCCCAAAAGCAAAACAAAAGCCGATCCACGAATGTGCATCGGCTTTTATGTATTTCATTAGCGGTTTTTGCCGAGGAAGAACAGTGCCAGGGTGCCGGGGCCCGCGTGCGAGCCGATGACAGGACCGATGTCTGCGATGTAGGTGCAGGACGGGCCGTGCTTTTCGGCAATCAGCGATTCCAACTTCTTTGCATCGTCCAGGCAATCGGCATGAGAAATGAAGAACACGCCGTTTGCAGGTTCGAGCGCGAGCTGGTCGTATTTTGCCGCCAGTGCGGCGATAGCCTGCTTTCTGCCGCGGACTTTATCGACGCTGATGAGGTGACCCTCATCGTCGACATGCAGGACGGGCTTGATGTTGAGCATGGTGCCGACGAGTGCGGTTGCGGCGCTGACTCTGCCGCCGCGCTTGAGGTAGACCAAATCGTCGACGGTGAACCAATGGCACATGTTCGGATAGTTTTCCTGCACGAAAGCGGCAACCTCATCGAGGGATTTGCCGTTGTTCTTTTCCTGCACGGCGAGGTAGACGATCAGACCCTGACCTGCCGAGGCGCAGAGCGTGTCGACGGTGATGACGCGGCGGTCGGGATACTGCTCGGAGAGCTCCTGCGCGGCAAGTGTTGCCGACTGGACGGTACTGCTCAGACCCGAGGAGAAGCCGATATAGAGAATGTCCTCGCCTGCCTGCAGATTCGGCTCGAAGGCGGCACGGAAATCTTCAAGATTGGCCGCTGAGGTCTTGTAGATCTTGCCGTCGCGCATGTTCTGGTAGAACTGCGGAGCGGGGATGTCACTGGTGACGTAGGTTTTGCTGTCGGACTCGGTGTGGAAGGTCAAATCAACGGACTTTACGCCCCACTGCGCGAGCAGATCGGCAGAGATGTCACTGCCCGAATCGGTAAAAATAACAAACGGATTCATGCGGTATCCTCCTCTAAATATGTGTTGGTGCACATCTAATGTTCAAGATTACTTTAACACATATTGAAAATTACGTCAATGTGCATTATAATAAATTCACGATAAGAAGTTTGGGGGAAATTGTATGGTACCCGAAAAACAGCTTGTGGCGCAGAAATTGCGTCGCTGGGAGAAATATCTCAACGAGTACAAACTGCCTGCTTGGGAAGAAATTCCCGACCTTGGACTTTATATGGAGCAGGTCCTGCTGTTTTTGCGCAAGTATCTGGACTATTTGCCGCCGGAACTCAAAGATGAGCAGTTTATTACGGCGGCGACGATCAACAACTATGTGCGAAACCGCTATATGCCCGAGCCTGTGAAAAAGCGCTATTATCGCGTGCATTTGGCTTACCTTATCGTGATTTGTACGCTCAAGCAGTCGATGAGCATTGCGACGGTGGTGCGCATGCTTCCGACGGGCATCGACGAGGCGGAAGTCCGCGAGATTTACAGCGCCTATGTGCGCAGGCACAAAATTGCGGCGGAGCATTTCGTTGAATTGGTGCGCCAGGTGGCAGGTCCGATCCTCGAGCATGAGGGAACGGTGGAAGCCGCCGCCGAGCAGACGAGCGATTTGATTGCGCAGACGGCAATTATGGGCGGCCTTGCGCGGCTGTTGGCGGAGAAACTGCTGTTACTGCCGGCAAGCGAGAAAACGGAATAAGAAAAACCGACCTGCCACACAGGTCGGTTTTTTTATCAGGGAAGAAGCTGTCCTTCGCTGTTATTGAGCACGAGGGTGCTGTACAAAAACAGAACATCCGCGCCGTCAAAACTGACGAACTGATCCAAAAATGCGGGGGAAATATAGCGCGTGTCGATGACGGTGACAGACGAGTATGCCTGCGCGAGCAAGGGAGCGATGGCGCTTCCGAACGAGTCGCGGAAGATGACAAGTTCGCGTTCTTGCGGTGCGCTGGGATTTTCGATTTTGACGAGCGCCAAAGAGCCGCCGAGGAACAGTTCATAGCCGTCCTTGCCGAAGGCTTTGTCCATGTCATACAGCGGCATGGAAACAGGCTCGCCAGAATCGAGGCAGGTGACCTGCAGCTGCTCGAGGGTGGGATTCGTCAGCACCTGCAGAGTGTCGGGCGTGAGCGCGAGGGCGCTTTGTCCGAGGTAGACGCCGTCAAAGTCTGTGCGCACGAGGTTGGTTTCATAGGGCTCTGCGGGAAGCGGGGCATCCATGGCGGTGAGCAGGGTTTGCATCGCCGGCAGGAGCAATTCCTGCTTCCAGTGGGTGTCGGTGCGGTAGTAGGAATCGGCGCTTAACGTTTCGGTGAGGTCTACATAGGTGCTGTATGACGCGGTGTGCTCGCGCATCTGCGAAATGAGCGCGTCATAATCGAGCACGGGGTAGCCATTTTTCTCGGCAAGGTAGTAGCCTTTGTCGGGAACGATGGCAAAATAGATGTTGCTGTTTTGAAGGCTTCGCTCATAAATGCTGTCCATGCGCGACAGCGCCCAATTGACAGAACTCCCGTTGAGCGGGTATTCGGGGTTGAAAGCGTGCGCGTCTGCGATGGCGATATCGTTGACGAGTTTTTGCCAGAGCACATAGCGCGAGAAGCCTGCGTTCAGTGCGCGGAAGGGCTCTCGGAGCGGGAACTGGTCAGTCGCATAGGACTCGAACTGCTGCATAAAACTGTTTTTGGCAAGAATGGTCTGCATCGAAAGCTTTGGCATCTGCGCAAGACCGCGGCGCTCGGCATCGGAATATGCATCGGCGGGTTTGAGCCACGCAAAGAGCGTCAATGCGGCAAAGGCAAGTGCGACGGTGGCCGTGACGATGCGGGTTTGAAGTTTTGATTTCATCACAGCCCTCCTTAAAAGCGGAAATACAGGAACGGATTGAACGAGCCGCTGACGAGGCTTGCGGTGACGAGAAGCAGCAGCGCAAGCAGGACAATGGGCTCGAGAATCACCATAGCGCGCGTGCCTGCGCGGGTATTTGCAAAGCGCGTGACGAGGGTTTTGACCACAGGTGTTGCGCCGATGCAGGCGACTGCGAGGATGATGGCGTAGTTCTTCAGGAAGAACAGACTCTCTGCCGAGCAGACATCTGCGCCCGCGCCAAAGAGCATGCCGACCTGCCGAACCGCCTGCGGAAGGCTTTCGGCATTGAACAGCACAAAGCTGATGAGCACGAGAAGCAGGGTGTAGATATGGCGGAGAAAACCGATTTTCTCCAGCGCCTTGAGCAAAAACAGCTTCTCGAGCACCAGCCAAACGGCAAAGAACAGTCCCCACAGGACAAAGTTCCATGCCGCGCCGTGCCACAGGCCTGTTGCCATCCAGACGACGAGGATGTTGAGAAGCCAGCGCGCTTTTTTCACGCGGTTGCCACCGAGTGGGATATAGAGGTAATCGCGGAACCAGCTGCCAAGGGTCATATGCCAGCGGCGCCAGAATTCGGTGACACTTCCCGAAATATACGGATAATCGAAATTTTCTGGGAAGCGGAAGCCAAACAGGTGGCCAAGGCCGATGGCCATGTCCGAGTAACCCGAAAAATCGTAGTAAATCTGTAAGGCGAAACCGATGGCGTAGAGCCATGTAAACAGGACGGAGGGGTCTGGCGAGGCAAGATAATCCGCGCACAGCGCGCCGAGTGTATTGGCAATCAGCACCTTTTTGCCGAGACCGATGAGGAAACGGCGGATGCCGAGAGCCGCACCCTGCAGGGTGTGCTCGCGTGTGTCTAACTGCTCGGCGATGTCCGAGTAGCGGACAATCGGACCTGCGATGAGCTGGGGGAACATGGTGATATACGCCGCGAGGTTTACGAGGTTTCGCTGTGCGGGCACGTCACCGCGCGCAACATCGATGGTGTAGCTTAAAAGCTGGAAGGTATAGAAGCTGATGCCGATGGGAAGTGCGATGTTCAGAAGCGGAACATCGATGCCCGTGGCGGCGTGGAAACTCGAAAGGAAGAAGTTTGCATACTTGAAATACGCGAGAAAACCGAGGCTGAGGACCACGGACAGGGCGGTCAGCGCCCTGCCGCGGCCAGTGCCTCGGTGTTTTTCGATTCCGATTCCAAGCACGTATCCGATGAGAATAGAGCCTGCCATCAAAAAGACATAGCGCGGCTCGCCCCATGCGTAGAACACGAGGCTGACAAGCAGCAACACGCCATTTTTGATTTTACGCGGCGCGAGGAAATACAGCGCCAGCGTAATGGGCAGGAAATAATACAAAAACGGAATACTTGAAAACAGCATATTTGATTATCCCATGACCTCTTCGTAGAGCACAACGGGGCTGCCGCTGAGCGAGTTCGATGCGGTATCGCGGAAGGCGTTGACGACATCGCCAAGACCGAAGGCGTACAGCACGTAGTTATCCAGCGACATCACGATGAGTTTTTCGGGGAAGCCGCACATGAACTGGTTGTTCACAACGGCTTCTTTGATCTGCGCGGCAACATCTTCGGTAGAGCCGTCTGCCACGCGGACGATTGCGCCTGTGAAGGTGTTGGCGTTCATCATGTGCACGAGCGATGCCGCGTCGTCGATCGAACTCTGGACTGCTTCGGGCAGGAGCAGAAGGTAGCTCAAACCGTCGGTGTCGGTGAGGTCAAAAGCGCCGGGGGCGTCCATGACAGCATTTTCGTTCTGATTGCCGCCAAAAGCCGCGAAACGGAAGTCTTCGGGCATGTTGTCCCAAATGGGAGTGAACACATCGAGCGCGGTTGCGTAAGCGCTTTCGGTCTGCGGGGCTTCTTCCTGCGTGCCTGCGCAGGCGACCATGGAAAAGGCCATCACGAGAACCAGCAAAAGTGCGATAATTTTTTTCATTTGGAATACTCCTTTGTTGTTATGATTTCTTACGTCGCGTATTATAGCATATCACTATATAGAAAGCAAATGAAGAAAATCTAAACAATTTAGGCATTTAAATTGTGGAAAAACGGGGAAAAGTTTCCGCCAGTTGAATTTTTTAAACAAGATGGAGAATGCGGGCTAGAAACAATAAGTTTCAAATTTGCCGAAAAACAAAGAAAAAATGGAGAAAAAGTGCGCAAAAGATTTTGTTGACTTTAATCATTTTAAGTGCTATAGTAGCAAACAAAGAAAGCGAGAGACGCATTTCGACCATCACGACGAGGAAGGGAGTGACAGATATGACATTGGCAAAGGCGAAATTGCATATGACGCGTGAGCAGGCTCAGAATCTGTCGGGCAGCTCCTATTTCTATTTTACCAAGGTCTGCTTTGCAGGCCTGTTTCGTGCTGGGAAAAATATGGGTGCGGTATGAGCTGCGTGCTTTCGAAACAATTGTTGTGAAAACACGAGGGGCTGTCCGCGGACGGTGCCCCGTTTTTTTATTCTCAAATGAAAAAGGAGCAAATCAATCATGAAAAAGAACATTCTTGCAATCTTGTTGGCGGCTATGATGCTGCTGAGCCTGTGCGCATGTGCCGCACAGCCCGCGACTCCGGCACCCGATGCAGACAAGACCACCTATACCGTTGGCATTTGCCAGCTTGTACAGCACGTTGCGCTCGAAGCGGCAACGCAGGGCTTTAAAGAGGCCCTGGTGGAAGAACTGGGCGACGCTGTTATTTTTGACGAGCAGAACGCTTCGAACGATA
>JAZUCN010000247.1:0-12610 GCA_045639205.1 Oscillospiraceae bacterium
CTGCTCAATGGCGGCACTGTCACAAAGATACACCGCGTCTTCAAAATGCAGATACAAACTGCGGAAATCGAGATTGACCGTACCGATGATGGCGTGGCAATTATCGGCAAGACAGACCTTGGAGTGGATGAATCCCGGGCGGTATTCGTAGATACGCACGCCTGCCTCGGTCAGTATTTCATAGTTTGCGCGCGTGACCGCATGCACATAAGCCTTGTCGGGCGTGCCCGGGGTAATGATGCGCACATCCACGCCTGTTTTCGCCGCCGTGCACAGCGCGTGGATCATTTTTTCATCGGGGATCAGATACGGCGTCATGATCCAAGCGGTGTGTCTTGCGTTGGTTACAAGACTCTGCAGCATTGTCGCGCCGACATCATCGGTATCGAGCGGGCTGTCGGCAAACGGCTGCACAAAGCCGTGATGCTTGTGGGCAAACTCAGCATAATCGGGTCGGAATGAGTCGAGATCTTCTTCCATGCGCTCGATGAAATCCCACATGGTGAGGAACATCACGCACATCGACCAAACCGCCTCACCCTCGAGCCGCAGACCGCAGTCTTTCCAATGTCCGAGCCGATGCGTTTTATTGATGTATTCATCGGCAAGGTTGATGCCGCCTGTAAAGCCCACCTTGCCGTCAATGATCATCAGCTTGCGGTGGTCGCGGTTGTTGAGCCTGCCCGAGAGAATCGGAACGAAAGGATTGACCTGATGCGCGCGGATTCCAAACTCCGCAAGCATTTTGCAGTAGCGCGCGGGCAGGCGTGTGATGCAGCCAAAATCGTCATACAGTACGCGCACATCCACGCCACTTTGCGCCTTGCGCTTGAGAATTTCCAAAATGGAATCCCACATCACGCCTCGCTCAATGATGAAATACTCGATAAAAATATAATGCTCGGCCTGCTCGAGCGCTTGGAGCATATCGGCAAAGCAAGCTTCGCCCACAGGATAATAGGTCGCGGCTGTGTTCTTGTAGACGGGGTAGTAGGATGTGCGGTAGAGATAGCGCGAGAAGTTATACGCGCGGTCGCTATGCTCGCTCACCGCCAAAAGTGTCTCGGCATCCTGCTTGAGCGCATGACGCGTTTCATCGCAGATTCTCTGCATTTTGCGCGAAGCGCGGCTTGAGGTCTTGTTGCCGCGAAACAGCAGATAGATCATGAGCCCTGCCACAGGGAAGGCGAGAATCGGCACGATCCACGAGATTTTATAAGAGGGATTACTGCGGTCGGAAATGATGGCGATGACCGCCACCCAGGACAGAACGCGAAGCGCGAGGTTGATCCAGCGCACATAATCGTCCAGGAAAAAGACGCCTGCCAGTACGGCGGCGATTTGAAATAAAATCGCAAGGCAAACGATGACAACGCGCTCGAATGCGAGCTTGGTTAAATTGCGCACGGGCAGAGCCTCCTTTCTAATGGGTATTATATGCCCAAAAGCTTGAAAACTCAAGCGGGCTGGGCGTATCAATAAAACTTTTGTTTGAAAAAATGGTTGTACTGCGCACAAGCATGTGATACAATATTAGGACGAAAAGCAGAAGAAAAGTTCCACGAATTTGGGAGAAAATTATGCAGGATAAAATCCGCGTACAAGGCGCGAGAGTCAACAACTTAAAAGATATCACCGTAGAGATTCCGCGCGATAAGCTTGTTGTGCTGACGGGTCTTTCCGGCTCCGGCAAATCGTCCTTGGCGTTTGATACCATTTACGCAGAAGGGCAAAGACGCTATGTCGAGTCGCTCTCGTCTTATGCGCGGATGTTCCTCGGTCAGATGGACAAGCCCGATGTGGACTCGATTGACGGGCTGTCGCCCGCCATCTCCATCGACCAAAAGACCACGAGCAAGAACCCACGCTCAACGGTCGGTACGGTAACGGAGATTTATGACTATCTGCGCCTTTTGTGGGCGCGTGTGGGCGTGCCGCATTGCCCGAAATGCGGCAAAGAGATTCGCAGACAGACAGTCGACCAAATCGTCGACCAAATTATGAAGCTTGCAGACAGAACGCGCTTTCAGGTCCTCGCGCCTGTGGTGCGCGGGAAGAAGGGCGAACACCAAAAGGTCTTTGAAGACGCAAGACGCGGCGGTTTTTCGCGCGTGCGCGTCGATGGCAATCTCTATGATTTGACCGAAGAGATTCTGCTCGAGAAGAACAAAAAGCACAACATTGAGCTCATTGTTGACCGTCTGGTCATGAAAGCCGACCTTGCAAGACGGCTTACCGACTCGGTCGAAACCGCGGCAAACCTCTCGGGCGGCATCGTCATCATCCATTTGGTAGATACGGACGAAGAGATGCTCTTCTCGCAGAACTATGCCTGTGAGGATTGCGGGGTTTCTCTTCCTGAGCTTTCTCCGCGCATGTTCTCGTTTAACAAGCCCTATGGCGCATGCCCCATCTGTTCGGGTCTTGGCACGCAGCTCGTCGCGGACGTGCAGCTCGTCATCCCCGATGACAGCAAGTCCATCATGGAAGGCGGCATTCAGGCATCGGGCTTCCAGAATGTCAAGGACGACTCGATCAGCCGTATGTATTTTGAGGCGCTGGCGAAAAAATATCACTTCTCACTCACCACGCCCATCCGCGACCTGCCGAAAGACGGACTGGACGCCATCCTCTACGGCACGGGCGAGGAAAACCTCACCATTTATTATGAACGCGCCAACGGACGCGGCATGCTCCAAAGACCCTTTGAGGGCGTGCTCAACAATATCGCGCGCCGCTATGAAGAAACCCAGTCGGACGCGATGCAGAAAGAACTTGAGCAGTGCATGGCAGAGCGTCCGTGCCCGAAGTGCCATGGCAGAAGGCTCAATGATGTGTCACTTGCGGTCACGGTCGGCGGCATGAACATCATGGACTTCTGTGCGCTTCCCGTCAGCGAGGCGCTGGATTTCATCGAAAATCTGCAATTAGATGGAAGTATGGCGGTCATCGCCGCGCAGATTCTGCGCGAGATTAAAAGCCGTTTGGGATTTTTGAACGCGGTCGGTCTGCGCTATCTCACGCTTTCTCGCTCTGCGGCAACACTCTCGGGCGGTGAGAGTCAGCGCATCCGCCTTGCTACGCAGATTGGCTCAAGCCTCATGGGCGTTTTGTATATCCTCGACGAGCCGTCGATCGGTCTGCATCAGCGCGATAATGATAAACTGCTCTCAACGCTTCGCCAACTGCGCGATTTGGGCAATACTGTCCTCGTGGTCGAGCACGATGAGGATACCATGCGCGCGGCGGACCATATTGTCGATGTCGGTCCTGCGGCAGGCATCCATGGCGGTGAAATTGTCGCAAGCGGCAGTTTGGATGATATCATCGCCTGCAAGCGTTCGATCACAGGGCAGTACCTCTCGGGCGCGAAGAAAATTCCCGTACCTGCGCAAAGACGGCAGGGGAAGGGCACATCGCTCATTGTGCGTGGCGCAAAAGAAAACAATCTGCAGAATATCGATGTTGAGATTCCGCTTGGTACCTTCACCTGCGTCACAGGCGTTTCGGGCTCGGGCAAATCGAGTCTTGTTAACGAGATTCTCTATAAAAAACTGGCATCGAGCCTCAACCGCGCGCGCACGCGCCCGGGTAAGTTTGATGCCATCGAGGGCTTGGAGCATTTGGACAAGGTCGTCGGCATCGACCAAAGCCCCATCGGCAGAACTCCGCGCTCGAACCCCGCGACCTATACGGGGCTGTTTAACGACATCCGCGATTTGTACGCTTCGACCGCCGATGCAAGAACGCGCGGCTACGGTCCGGGACGCTTCTCATTTAATGTCAAGGGCGGCCGCTGTGAGGCGTGCTGTGGTGACGGTTTGGTGAAAATCGAGATGCACTTCCTCGCGGATGTGTATGTGCCCTGCGAGGTCTGCGGTGGCAGACGCTACAACCGCGAAACGCTCGAGGTGCTCTATAAGGGCAAAAATATTGCCGATGTGCTGGATATGACAGCGGATGAGGCGCGTGAATTTTTTGAGAATCAGCCCAAAATCCGCCAAAAAGTCGCGGCCTTGGTCGATGTGGGCTTGGGCTATATCAAGCTCGGTCAAAGCTCCACAACGCTCTCGGGCGGTGAAGCACAGCGCGTCAAGCTCGCAACCGAACTCTCGCGCCGCGCCACAGGCAGAACCATTTATATCCTCGATGAGCCGACCACAGGTCTGCACACCGCAGATGTGCACAGACTCATTGATGTTCTGCAGGTTTTGGTCAATGCAGGAAATACGGTGCTCGTCATCGAGCATAATCTTGATGTCATCAAGGTTGCCGACCATGTCATCGACCTTGGTCCCGAGGGCGGAAACGGCGGCGGCAGAATCGTCGCGCAGGGCACGCCCGAGCAGATTGCGGAAAACCCCGATAGTTTCACAGGGCAGTACCTCGCAAGAGGGTACTTGAAATAAAAAGGAGGGCAGGCTATGCCGATTTATGACGGACATCGCGAGCGCATGCGCAAACAACTGAAAATCAGCGGCATGGACAGCCTTTCCGATGTGCAGGTGCTCGAGGTCATGCTCTACTACGCCATTGCAAGGCAGGACACCAACTGCATCGCCCACCGCCTGCTGCAACGCTTCGGCTCGCTTTCCGCGGTGATAGAAGCACCCAAGGCAGAACTCATGGAGGTCGAGGGCGTCGGAGAAAAGGCGGCAGACCTGATTGGGCTTTTCATGCAGGTCGAACGCCGTCATATGATCAACCGCGCAGGCGAGGAGGTTATCCTCGACACCACAGGTAAATGCGCGCAGTATCTGCTGCCGTTCTTCATCGGCGAGCAGGAAGAGGTCGTGTATCTTCTTTGCATGGACGCCAAATGCAAGGTGCTCGATTGCAGACTCATCCACCGCGGCGCGGTCAATACCGCCGCCATCTCGGTGCGACGCGTGGTAAAAGCCGCGCTCGAGCGAAACGCGACCTCGGTTGTGGTCTCACATAACCACCCAAGCGGCATCGCGCTTGCAAGCGCGGAAGACAAGCAGACAACTTTGCAGCTCAAGACCGCGCTCGATGCCGTGGGCGTGGTGCTTGCAGACCATATCATCGTCGCCGACGGAGATTATATCTCCCTCGCAGCCGATGGAGTTTTATAAACGGCAATCCCATAATATAGTTTGACCTGAATCCAAGTGTTCGGATTCAGGTCATTTTTTTGTTTCTTGATGAGCGCATGAATTTACAAGCACTGTAAAATGTTGTATAATGTCGAAAAAGGCAGGTGAGCGCGTATGCAGGCAGTCATCTATGACCCGCTGGAAGAGTATCAGGGCAAATATCAGGCACTGCACTTGGAGAAAACCACCGCGTTTTTCAACAAACTTGTCACGCAGTCGGGTGTAGACATTGAGAAAAACCGCGAAACTGTCCGTTTGCATCACCAGTACAAGGAAAATCTGAAAAAACTCAGACGCAAGCGCAACTGGCTGCTCTTTTGGCGCGTTTTGATGTGTATCAGCATCATCCTCATTCCGCTTGTCATCTTAAAAACCACCCCAAAAATCAAACAGCTCAAGACGGAAATTGAAGAAGCTGACCAAAAGGCGGACGAACTGCTTGCCGAGGCTTACGCGCAGATGAAACCCCTTTGCAATCTCTTCGCCGCGCGCGATGCCTTGGAACTGATCGAGCAAACTGTACCGCTCATTTCATTCGCGCCCTGTTTTTCCGTCAAGCAGGAAGCGGATATGATGCTCAATTACGATTTTTCCGCAGGAAGCGATGACGAGCAGTCGACCACGGATTTGCTGGCAGGGCATTACAACGAAAATCCCTTCGTCTTTGAAAACAGACTCATCCATACGATGGGTACGGAAACCTACCACGGCTATAAAACCATCCACTGGACGGAAACCTACCGCGACAGCAACGGCAAACTCGCCCGCAGAACGAGAAGTCAGACCCTGCACGCAACGCTTACCAAGCCCAAGCCATATTACAGCACGCAGGTCGTGCTCAACTACTGCTCGCAGGGCGGCCCTGAACTCTCGTTTACCCGAGATGCCACACATTTAGAGCGCAAGAGCGAGCGCGAGATTGAGCGCTATGTCAGACGCGGAGAAAGACGGCTGAAGAGAAAGACCGACAAAGCCATCAAGGAAAACCAAAACTTCACAAGCATGTCCAATTCCGACTTTGAGGTCTTGTTTGACGCGCTTGACCGCACAAATGAGGTGCAGTTCCGCGCCCTGTTCACGCCGCTTGCACAGACGAATATGGTCGAACTTCTGCTGTCCAAGGTCGGCTACGGCGATGACTTCCATTTCATCAAGCGAAACCGCACCAACGCCATCGTCTCCAACCATAGCCAGGGACGCCTCATCAACCTGCTTCCCGAGCACTACATGTCCTTTGATTTTGATATCATCAAGCAGAACTTCATCGGCAAAAACACAGAGTTTTTCAAAGCGGTCTATTTTGACTTTGCACCCCTTTGGGCAATCCCTGCTTACCAGGAACGCCCCGTACATTCGCTCAAACCCATACCCGACTACGCGCAGATCTACTCGCTCAAAGAATGCGAGGCGCTGGCAAACGCCATTGACCGCGCGCAGGTGGTGCATCCGCGCACGCAGACGCAGGCCATTCTGAAGTCGGAGTTTGTGAGCTCGAAAGACAATGTGGACCAGACGCGCATCACGGCGTATTCCTACGATATCGCAAAGCGCGTGGATGTGGTATCCGTCTTTGGCGGTGACGGGCGGTATCATAATGTGCCCGTGGAGTGGGACGAGTATCTGCCGCTCGCGCACAGTAAAAACTTCTTCGTCGCCACCGAAGAGTTTGCAAAGAAGAAAACCGTCATGGCTAAACGAAACGACTTGTGTATTTTTCATTCTTAAAAAAGGAGCGTAATAATATGTCAATCCAACTCGACGAACTCAACCCCGAAATCCGCGAAGAAGGCTTGGACACCAATGTCATCGCCAAGAAGATCCCTGCCAAGGTTGGTGCAGGCTCGGTCATTTTTGAGATTTGCCTGTGGCTGTGCGGCATCCTGCCGGGACTGATTTTCCTCTTTATGAAAATCGGCGCCCAGAAGCATTTTGACCAGCTGCAGCAGAAGATTCAGCGCAATGCCTCGCAGATTGATAACTACCTTGAGCAAAGAGTCATGGTTCTGCAGAACTGCGCGCGCCTGCTCGATAAGGCCATTGACCTCGATAAGAGCACGTTTGAAAACATCGCCAAGTTCCGCGCAGGCGTGTCCGACGATGATGCGCGCAACGAGGTAGGCGGTCAGATTGAAAACATCGCAAGAAACATCAACGTTGCGGTTGAAAACTATCCCGACCTTGCCGCGCACCGCGAAATTGCCGATGCCATGCAGCAGAACATGTACCTGCAAAGAGAAATCACCGCCGCAAGAGAACTCTATAACGATACCATCAACGAGTGGAACAAGGACATCTTCGCATGGCCGACGAAAAAAATCGTTGCCGCGAAAAATGGCTATACCACAAGAATCCCGTTTGCCGCTTCAAAGGAAATCAAGGAGCAGGCAAAAAGCGTATTTTTCTAAAGACAGCGAAGAGCAGATACAAAAAGTATCTGCTCTTCGTTTACTTATCGGAAGGATTGCTTTATAATAAGCAAAAAGACGGGCAAAGGAGGTGCGCAGATGGATTTTGAGCTCGTTTCGGATTTTAAGCCTACGGGCGATCAGCCGCAGGCTATTGAAAAACTGGTAAGCGGCGTGCGCGCAGGCCTTGACGATCAGGTTCTGCTGGGTGTTACAGGCTCGGGCAAAACCTTTACCATGGCAAATGTCATCGCGCAATTAAACCGCCCGACCTTGGTGCTTGCACACAATAAAACCCTTGCCGCCCAGCTTTGCTCGGAGTTTCGGGAGTTTTTTCCCAATAACGCGGTCGAGTATTTTATCTCTTACTACGATTACTATCAGCCCGAGGCGTATATCGCGCACACGGATACCTATATCGAAAAAGACTCCGCCATCAACGATGAAATTGAGCGCCTGCGCCACAGCGCGACCTCCGCGCTTGCCGAGCGGCGCGATGTGATCGTTGTCGCCTCTGTTTCGTGCATTTACGGCTTGGGCGACCCCATTGACTATAAAAACATGGTCATCAGCCTGCGCACAGGGCAGGAATATGACCGCGACGCGCTCATGCGAAAACTCACGGAAATCCGCTATGAGCGCAACGACCTCAACTTCATCCGAAACACCTACCGCGTGCGCGGCGATACGGTGGAAATTTATCCTGTTTACTGGGCAGGGCGCGCCATTCGGGTCGAGTTTTTTGGTGACGAGATCGAGCGCATTTCGCAGATCAATGCCGTCACGGGCATGGCAGAGCGCGTGCTGCAGCATGTTGCGATCTATCCTGCTTCGCACTATGTTGCCTCGAGAGAAAAGATGGCGCGCGCCATGCGCGAGATTGAAGACGAGATGTTAGATCGCGTGAAGTATTTTGAGGAAAACGATAAGCTGTTGGAGGCACAGCGCATCCGCCAGCGCACGATGTATGACCTCGAGATGCTCTCGGAAATCGGCTTCTGCAGCGGTATCGAGAATTACTCGCGCGTCATCGCGGGGCGCGAGGCAGGCACGCCGCCTGCAACGCTTTTAGACTATTTCCCCGATGATTTTCTCATGTTCATCGACGAGAGCCATGTGACGCTTCCGCAGGTGCGCGCGATGTATAACGGCGACCGCTCGAGAAAGGAAAGCCTCGTCGGCTACGGCTTCCGCCTGCCGTCGGCATTTGACAACAGACCGCTTAAATTTGACGAGTTTGAAAACCGCATCCACCAGACGATCTATGTTTCGGCTACCCCTGCCGAGTATGAACGCACGCGCGCAGGGCAAATCGCCGAGCAGGTTATCCGCCCGACGGGTCTGTTAGACCCCGAGGTCTTTGTGCGCCCGATTGAAGGGCAGATCGATGACCTCATTGGAGAAATCAATGCCACCACCGCCAAGGGCGAGCGCACACTCGTGACAACGCTCACGAAAAAGATGGCGGAGGATTTGACCACCTACCTGCAGACCAACGGCATCCGCGTGCGCTATATGCACTCGGATATTGGCGCGATGGAGCGCATGGAAATCATCCGCGATTTGCGTATGCAGAAATACGATGTGCTTGTCGGCATCAACCTCCTGCGCGAGGGTTTGGATTTGCCCGAGGTGTCGCTCATCGCCATCCTCGATGCGGATAAAGAAGGCTTTTTGCGCAGTGAAACGAGCCTCATTCAGACCATTGGCCGCGCGGCAAGAAACGCAGGCGGCAGAGTCTTGATGTACGCGGATAAAATCACGCCCGCGATGCGCGCGGCAATGGACGAGACCGCACGCAGACGCTCTATTCAGGATGCGTATAACAAGGCAAACGGCATCGAGCCCAAGACGATTGTCAAATCCGTGCGCGACCTCATCGAAATCTCTGCGACTCCCGATGTCGACCGCCGCGGCAAGGGCGGGGTAAAGATGACACGCGCCGAACGCGAGCGCGAAATCGCAAAACTCGAGAAGAAGATGAAAGAAGCCGCCAAGATGATGGAATACGAGTACGCGGCAGTTTTGCGCGACGAGATCATCCGCCTGCGCGGAGAAAAAGACTGAAAAAACCGACCTGTGCTTTCACAGGTCGGTTTTCTTTGTCATTCTGCCAAGGCCGCAAGCTGATAGAAGGCGACCGCGCTTGCCGCGGCAACATTGAGTGAGTCCACGCCATGCGACATCGGGATGCGCACGGTGTAATCGCAGTTTGCAATGGTGCTTGATGCCAAGCCGTCACCCTCTGTGCCGAGCACGATGGCAAGTTTCGGCTCTTTCTGAAGCCGTGCATCATAGATATTGAGCGCATCGTCGCGCAGTGCCATTGCGACAGTTTTAAAACCCTCGTTATGCAGAAGTTCCTGCCATGAGGTGTTGAGCTCAAGATATGCCCACGGAATTTGAAAGACTGTGCCCATGCTCACGCGGATGGCGCGCCTGTAAAGCGGGTCGGAGCACGCATCGGTCAAAAGCACCGCGTCAATTCCCAGCGCGGCGGCCGAGCGGAAAATCGCGCCCAGGTTCGTCGGATTCATCACATCTTCCAAAACGGCAATGCGCCGCGCGTTTTTGCATAAATCTCGCGCGCAAAGCGGCTCGGGTCTTCGCATCGCGCAGAGCATGCCGCGCGTGAGGCGAAAGCCTGTCAGCTCCGTCAGCACCGAAAGTTCCGCCGTGTAGACGGGCACATCGGGGCATCTTGCAAGAATGGGCGCTGCCTGTCTTTGCACATGCTTCGTTTCCATCAAAAACGAAATGGGCGTACAGCCTGCATCGAGTGCGCGCGTGATGACATTCGGGCTCTCCGCGATAAAAATTCCCTTTTCAGGCTCGGCGCGATTGAGCAGTTGCGCCTCGCTCAAGCGCGCGTAGATGTCCAATTCGGGCGCGGAAAAATCGGTAATTTCTGTGATGACGTGCAACTTCAGTGCCTCATTTCGTGCATTTTTCTTCATTATAACACGCAAAATACAAAAAGTAAGCCGCAGATAGAGAAAAATGGGACGAATTTTTATGAATTATCTACGCTTTTTTCAGAAAAAATATTGCCAAAACGGCAACAAGTGTGTATAATATACCCTCGGTGGTGCGAAAACATCTGTACATGCACCGCCGACAAAACAAAATGGAGGAAATGAAAATGAAAAAACTCATCGCACTCCTGCTCGCACTCGTTATGGCATTCGCTCTGGTTGCTTGCGCAGCTCCCGCAACCGAGGCTCCCGCCACCGAAGAAGCAGGCCCTGCCTACAAGATCGGTATCGTTACCGGTTCCGTCTCTCAGTCCGAAGACGACCGCCGCGGTGCAGAAGCTTTCCAGGCAAAGTACGGCGAAGATATGGTTGAACTGGCCATCTATCCCGACAACTTCACCGAAGAGCTCGAAACCACCATTCAGACGATCGTCAACCTGTCCGACGATCCCCTGATGAAGGCTATCGTTGTCAACCAGGCTGTTCCCGGCACTGCGGAAGCTTTCCGTCAGATCAAGGAACGCCGTCCCGACATCATCTGCATCGCAGGTGAGTCCCACGAAGACATCGCCCTGATCGAGAGCGCAGCTGATCTGACCACCAACAACGACTTCGTTGCTCGTGGCTACCTGATCATCAAGACCGCTCACGAACTCGGCTGCGACACCTTCGTGCACATCTCCTTCCCGCGTCACATGTCCTATGAGACCATGTCCCGCCGTGTTGCTGTTATGCAGGCAACCTGCGAAGAGCTGGGCATGAACTTCGTTCTGGAAACCGCTCCGGACCCCACCTCTGACGTTGGCGTTCCCGGCGCACAGGCTTACATTCTGGAAAAGGCTCCCGAATGGATCGAGACCTACGGCCAGAACTCCGCTTACTTCTGCACCAACGACGCTCACACCGAACCGCTGCTCAAGCAGCTGCTCACCTACGGCGGCTACTTCATCGAAGCTGACCTGCCCTCTCCTCTGATGGGCTATCCCGGCGCTCTGGGTCTGGATCTGACCGAAGAAGCTGGCGACTTCGAAAAGATTCTTGCTAAGGTTGAATCCGCTGTTGTTGAAAACGGTGGCGCAGGCCGCTTCGGCACTTGGGCATACTCCTACGGCTACACTCTGTCGGCTGGTCTTGCTGAGCATGCAAAGAACGTCATCGACGGCGTCAGCGAACTGTGCGACCTCGACGACATCTCCGCAGCATTCGGCGTTTACTCCCCCGGCGCAGCATGGAACGGCTCCGCTTTCACCAATGTTGAGACCGGTGTTAAGTCCGAGACCTTCTTCCTTGTCTATCAGGATACCTACATCATGGGTGACCCGGGCAAGTACATGGGCTCGACCGAAGTTGAAGTTCCCGAGAAGTACTTCACTGTGAAGTAATTATCTGTCGGAACAAAAGCAACAAAGCAACAAAATGGGGAGGGATTTCCCTCCCCATCTTTTTAGGTGGGATATAGTTTATGATGAACGAAAAAGCTCCTTTGCTGGAGATGAAAAATGTCAAAAAGGCATTCTTTGGCAACCAGGTTCTCAAGGATATCAACCTGACGCTTGAAGCAGGTGAGGTTCTTGGTCTGGTCGGCGAAAACGGCGCGGGCAAGTCCACGCTCATGAAGATCCTCTTTGGCATGAACGTAATTCAAGAAACCGGCGGATATGAAGGCGAGATTCTTCTCGATGGCGAGAAGGTTAGCTTCCAGACTCCGTTTGAGGCCCTGGAGGCAGGCATCGGCATGGTCCACCAGGAGTTCTCTCTGATTCCCGGCTTTACTGCCGCGGAAAACATTGTTTTGAACAGAGAGCCGCAGAAGTATAACATCGTTTCCGAAATTTTTGGGGAGCGGCTCAATACCATCGATCGCACTGAAATGAACAAGCGCGCCTGCGAAGCCATCGACAAGATGGGCTTCCATATCGATGCGAATATGTCCATCAGCGAAATGCCGGTCGGTCATATGCAGTTTACGGAAATTGCGCGCGAACTGAGCAAACAGCAGCTCAAACTTCTCATTCTCGACGAGCCGACCGCGGTTCTGACCGAGAAAGAGGCAGAAGCACTTCTGGCATCCATCAGAAGCATGTCCCAGAAGGGCATTGCCGTTATTTTCATC
>JAZUCN010000248.1:0-3273 GCA_045639205.1 Oscillospiraceae bacterium
TGATCCTGATGCTGACGGATATTCTGAAGGAAGGTTCTTATCTTCTGTTCCTTGGCGACGAAGATATCATCCATCAGGCTTTCGGTGCGGAACTGAAGGATCACGCCTGTTTCCTGCCCGGTGTTGTCTCCAGAAAGAAACAGGTCATTCCCATGCTGACAGCACTGTGGGGCTAAGATGTACACCAAATTATCCGAGCATCTGCAGCAAACCTTTGGCTGCAAGGTCTACAAACTGGCGCTGCATGGCGGCATGAGCTGTCCCAACCGGGACGGACGCCTTGGTACAAACGGCTGCATCTTCTGTGCCGCCGACGGCTCCGGCGCCTTCGCCCAGACAGGGGCCACCGTCCGGGAGCAAATCGAGCAGGCCAAGAGCCGTGTTGCCGCCAAAATCAAGGATGGAAAATACATCGCCTACTTTCAGGATTTCACCAACACCTACGCCCCTGTCGACAAATTGCGCCCGCTTTTTCTCGAGGCGATCTCGCATCCCGATATCGTCGCGCTCTCGATTGCGACAAGACCCGACTGTCTGCCGCCCGATGTGCTGTCGCTTTTAGACGAACTGAATCGGATAAAACCCGTTTGGGTCGAACTCGGTCTGCAGACCATTCACGAGCAAACCGCGCAGTATATGCGCAGAGGATACCCCTTGTCGACTTTTGACGAAGCTGTATGCAACTTGCGCAAAATTGGCGTGCACATCGTAGCGCACATGATTCTCTGCCTGCCCGGAGAATCGCACGATAAGATTGTAGAAACCGCCAGATATGTCGGAAAAAGCGGTGTAAACGGAATGAAATTACACCTTTTGCATGTGCTCAAAAACACCGATTTGGCAGATGAATACGCCGCAGGAAAATTTGAAGTTCTCGACTGCGATACTTATCTTTCTCTGCTTGCCGACTGCCTGCGCGTTCTTCCGCCACAAATCGTCATTCACAGGCTCACCGGTGACGGCGCCAAGCGTGACCTTATCGCCCCAATGTGGAGTGCGGATAAAAAGCGAGTTTTGAACCAAATGCAGGCATATTTCAAACAAATTGACCTAAAACAGGGCGAATTTGTTTGATACTTGCATTTTCCATTCCCCTATGCTACTCTTAAAAAAGACCGAAAAGGAGGCGCAATATGAAAATTCTCAAAGCCTCGGAAGACTATTTAGAAACCATGCTCATGCTCCAAAAAGAAAACGGCTTCATCCGCTCAATTGACATCGCTGAGCACCTTGGCGTGACCAAGCCGAGTGTCAGTTACGCCACCAAGCGCCTGCGCGAAAACGGCTATATCACGATGGACAAAGACGGCCTCATCTCTCTGACCGAATCGGGACTTTCCATCGCACAGAGCATGTATGAGCGCCACACGCTTTTAAGCAACTGGCTGATGATGCTCGGTGTGGACGAAACGACCGCGCGAGAAGACGCCTGCCGCATTGAGCACGACCTTAGCGAGGCAACTTTTGAAGCCATTCGCCGCCATGTAGAAGCAACGACCGCAGGATAACTCCTGCGGTCGTTTTCTTATAGGAAACTATTTTGTTCTACGATATCTTCGTATAGAGGATACGCGCGGTCAAAGCCTTGCGGTAAGTACCGAATCGATTGAATGCGAGGACCTGAAACGCCGTATTTCGGATGATAGCCGAACAGATTGAGATACCGCATCAAATCATCTTTCTCGATGCGCATTGCTTCCATCACCGCAAGCGCCGCTTTGGTATCATCGACCGCGCGGTGGGTATTCTCGCCTTCCACACCGTAGGCCTCAATGGCGTTTTTGAGCTTATGCGGATACGGACGGCGGTCCTTATAAACCGTCATGATATCGAACAATCCGAGGTTCTTCAGCACGTTTGCTTTGCCGAACTGCGACAGAAAGAAATACAGGAAAGTAAAATCAAACTGCGCATTAAACGCCGCGAGCATCACGCGTTCGCCTTTTAGCATCGAGCAAAAGCGTTCGCAAGCCTCCGCCTTTTCCCCACCCTCGTTAATAAGCATCTGCTCCGTGATGCCCGTAAGGTCGGTAATCACCTGCGGCAGTTTTCTGCCTGATGAGAGCCGAATGAGCATATCCATCTCATCGTCAATTCCGTCTTTCGTCGCGCTCACAGCGGCAAGTTCAATGATTTCATCGGTTTTGCAGTTGATGCCCGTGGTTTCGGTATCGAGCACGATGATGCGGTCAAAATTCTCAAATAATGTGTCAAGCATGCGGTTTCACCTCTGCGGAAATTGTAGCAAAATACGGCAGGAAATGCAACTTCCTGCCGTATTTGTATTTAGATGTGCCAGATTTCGGATGCGTACTGACGGATGGTGCGGTCGGAGGAGAATTTGCCTGCCGATGCAACATTCATCAAGCACTTGCGGCCAAAGGCAATACGGTCGCGATAATCGCGGTTTGCCTGCAGGCGCGCCTGCTGATACGATTCAAAATCATGCAGAACGAAGTAGTGATCTGCCATGTGCCACGAAGTTCCGTCAAGAAGCGCATGATACAGTTCGCGCTGTTCATCGTCGGTCTCGACCGTGCCGTCAACCAGCGAGTCAATTGCGCGGCGCAGATGCCAGTTCTGCTCATAGCGGTCGCGTGCGCGGTAATTGCCGCGGATGGCGTTGATTTCGTCGACATTTGCGCCGAAGATGTAGTTGTTCTCCATGCCTGCCTGCTCGACGATTTCCACATTCGCGCCGTCCATTGTGCCAAGGGTCACAGCGCCGTTGAGCATCAACTTCATATTGCCTGTGCCCGAAGCTTCCGTACCGGCAGGAGAAATCTGCTCAGAGATATCCGCGGCAGGAATGATATGCTCTGCATACGAGCAATTATAGTTCTGCACGAACACGACCTTCATCTTATCGTGCATATCGGGGTCATTGTTGATGCGTGCGGCAACGCGGTTAATATAGCGGATGACAGCCTTTGCGCGTCTGTATCCGGGTGCGGCCTTTGCGCCAAAGAGGAAGACCGTGGGCGTAAAGTCCTGCAAGGAGCCATCCTTCAGCGACAGATAGATATCCATCACAGAAAGCGCATTCATCAGCTGGCGCTTGTACTCATGCAGGCGCTTGACCTGCACATCAAAGAGGAAATTGGGGTCAAGCTGAACGCCCTCTTGCTTGGCAATAATTTCGCACAATTGTTTCTTCTTCTCAAGCTTGATGCCGTTAAACTGTTTGATGCACAAATCGTCCATCTTGTCCTTCAGTTCCTGCAGGCGGTCAAGGTCCGTGAGGAAACCTTCACCGATGCGACTTTCAACCAG
>JAZUCN010000249.1:0-4903 GCA_045639205.1 Oscillospiraceae bacterium
TTCTTCCGCTATGTCTTCCGGCTGTTCGAGGACTTCTTCCTCGACTGCGGGATTCTGCTTTTCACTCATATCGGTTTCCTCCGAGGTTTATTCTTCTTGCGGTTCGTTTGCCGCAGGAAGCTCGTTATTTTTCGTAAACATTTTGCCCAGATTCTCGGCAAAATAACTAAGCCGCGCGCTGATTTGCGCATAATCCTTCCGCGTGGGGCCCACGACACCGATCATACCCTGCATACCGCCGCCGATGTCGAATTTCGTCATGACAACGCTCGACTCGCGCAGTTCCTCTGCCACATTTTCGGGTCCGACGAGGATTTTTGTGCCGTTTGCCGCGGTGAGTGTTGCAGGCAGGTTGGAGATCATATCCTCATCAAGGGAGGAGAGAATCGTCTGCGCCTTGTCCACATCGCGGTATTCGGGCTGGGTCAGAAGTTTCGCCTGACCTGTCATGTAGACTTCGCTTCTCTGCTGACTCAAAAGGTCGATGACAAAGTCCATGATGATGGGGACAATGGGAGCGGCCGCGCCTGCGGCTCTGCTCACGCGCGAGAGGATATCGGGGGTGATGGCATCTGCGGTGAGGTCGGTGAGGGTGGCATTGAGCACCGCGGAGAGGGTCTGAAGCGCATTGTCTTCGACTTCCACAGGCAGGTGGATGAGCTTGTTTTTGACCTGATTGTTGTTGGTCATGACAACCAAAATAAAGCTGTCGCGATCAGCAAAAATGAGGTCAAAGCGTTTGACGGTCAGCGCGCGCGGTGCAGAGGCGACCGCGTAGGCAGGAAGATTGGTCATCTTCGAGACCATCTTGCCGACCTGCGAGATCATCTTGTCAAACTCCTGCATCTTCAGTTCCATCGCCTGATTGATGCTTTTCGTTTCATCTACAGACAGCCGATAGTCATTCATCAGCTCATCAACATAGAAGCGATAGCCTGCGGGGCTGGGGATGCGCCCTGCGGAGGTGTGCGGCTGTTCCAACAGTCCGAGCTGGGTCAGCTCTGCCATCTCATTGCGGATGGTGGCCGAGGAAAAATCCATGCCGGGCATTTCGGCAATCATCTTCGAGCCGACCGGCTCTGCCGTGCGGACGTAATTATCCACGATGGCGCGCAGAATTTTCTTTTTGCGTTCCGACAGTTCCATGACGGCCTCCTTGGCGGTTGTTTTAGCACTCGATGGCTTTGAGTGCTAAACGCAGTTTATCACCCCTTGTCTGCAATGTCAAGCCCTGATGTTTGAATAATTTGTAAATTGGTGTGCGGCAGGGCTTTTTTGCCAATGTCGAACGGTAAGCGGTTGACAGGCAGGCAGAATCTTGTTATTCTAAAATCAGAATAACGCCATGCATCGCAGGCGTTCAGAAAGAGGAGGGCTTATGAAAAAGATTAACATTTTTATCATCCTTTGCGGTGTAATCGTTGGCCTGGCGGCTGTCGGCTTGACGCTTCTGGGCAACCCCGCAAACATGGGCTTCTGCATCGCGTGCTTTGAGCGCGATATCGCAGGCGCGCTGGGTTTCCACGCGGCTGGCAAGGTGCAGTATCTGCGCCCGGAAATCATTGGTTTGGTGCTTGGCGCTTTGATTGCGTCGCTTGCGGCAAAGGAATTTAAGGCAAAGGCCGGCTCTGCGCCTGCAACGCGCTTTGTCCTTGGCGCGCTGGTCATGATTGGCGCGCTGGTATTCCTCGGATGCCCGCTTCGCATGGTCATCCGTCTGGCAGGCGGCGACCTGAATGCGCTTGTTGCTTTGGTCGGCTTTGCCGCAGGCATCGGCGTTGGCGTTCTGTTCCTCAAGAAAGGCTTCACCCTCAAGCGCGCATATCCGGCTTCGGCTGTGGAAGGAAGCGTTCTGTCCGTTGTGATGTTCGGTCTTCTGCTTCTCGGTCTGTTCGTGCCCGCTCTGCTCAAGGCAAGCACGGAAGGCCCCGGCTCGAAGCACGCTCCGCTCATTGCCGCGCTTCTGATTGCGATGGCGGTTGGCGCGCTGGCACAGCGTACGCGCCTTTGCATGGTTGGCGGCGTGCGCGATGTGATGCTGTTTGGTGATGCACATCTGCTCTCGGGCTTCATTGCCGTATTTGTGACCATTCTCATCGGCAACCTCGCACTCGGCTCGTTCAAGCTCGGTTTTGCTTCTCAGCCTGTTGCGCACAGCGCGCATGTGTGGAACTTCCTCGGCATGTTCATTGTCGGTTGGGGCTCGGTTCTGCTCGGTGGCTGCCCGCTTCGTCAGCTGATTTTGGCAGGCGAAGGCAACGGCGATGCGGCTGTGACGGTCTTTGGCATGATTGCAGGCGCGGCTTTGTCGCACAATCTGTCTTTGGCAGGCAGCGCTGACAGCGTCAATGAAGCAGGCGAATATGTTGTCGGCGGCATTGGCACGAACGGCAAGGTCGCGGTCTTTATCGCAATCGCGGTTCTGCTCGTCATTTCGCTTGTCAACTCGAAGAAGGAGGAGAAGGCATGATTGATGCAAGAGGTATGGCTTGCCCGATGCCCGTTGTGATGGTGCAGAAGGAAGTCCGCGCAAACTCCCCCGAAGAGCTGGAAGTTATGGTTGACAATGTGTGCGCGGTGGAAAACGTCACACGCTTTGCTTCCAACCAAGGCTACAAGGTTACATCCGAAGAAGATGGCGAAGATTTTAAGCTGCTTCTGAAAAAGTAAAAAAAGACAGCGCTGAACTTCGGTTCAGCGCTGTTTTGTTTTCTCAATCGAGATAGTCCATGGGGTTGACCGACGCGCCATCGAGGCTGACGGCAAAATGCAGGTGCGGTTCAGCCCCCGTTTCAATCAGCGCAGTTTGTCCGACCGCGCCAATGACATCACCTGCGGCAACCTTGTCGCCAACAGACACCGTAGGCACAGCGGCAAGATTGCTGTAATGGGTCTGATAGCCGCCCGCGTGGCTGATGACAACGGTCATGCCGAGCGTTTCATCGTCATAGACCTTACTGACCGTGCCCGAACCTGCCGCCTGGACGGGCTCGCCCGAAACGGCAGACAGATCCATGCCGTCATGCGTGCGCCAGTCGCGCGTCGTTTCGTTATAGCGCAGCTGCTCCATGCTGTATGGCGTGATGGCTGCGCCCGAAACAGGCCAGATGCGGATGCTGGATGCCGCTTCGCGGACGGCATCGTCGCCAAACACAGCCGCGGTCTGCTGAGCGGGTTCTTCTTTCTCCTGCGCGGCAGGTTCCTGCGTCTGCGCAGGGTCGGTCTTTGTCGGCACGTGCGTTTCCGTGGCGACAGAGAGCGTTTCTTCGTTCAGAGAATTCTTTTCCGAGATGGCGTTGGACACAAACAGATAGCCCGAGATCCCGATTGCAGTGATGCACAGGAACAGGACTATGTAGTAGCCCTTCTCCTGAAAGAATTTCCGAAACGCGCCGGAATTGGTATTTGCGGAATTGTTTTGCATAAAAAGCACCTCCGCAGATCATTGTGTCCTGATCTGCGGAGATTATACCTTTTATGAAAATTTTAGGTAGTTTGGGGAAGTTTTTCCTGCATGTACTTGATAATGCGGCTTCGGGTCACAAGGCCGATAAACGCGCCCTTGTCATCGACAACGGGCACAAAATTCTGCTCGGCGGCAACGCTGATCAGGTCTTCCACGCGCGTGTCGACCTTGACGGGCTGAACGATACGGCGATGCTCAATTTCGCTGATGCTGTGGTTTTCCGTTTCACGCAAATCCATCACGCACAGGCGTTTGATGGCCCAAAGCAGGTCGCCCTCGGTCAGAACACCGACATAGCCGCCCTTGCTATCGAGAATCGGAAGCGCGGAAAAGTTTGACGCTTCCATGCGTCCCATCGCCTCGCGGATGGTATCGTCCGCATCAACATGCGCGCACAATGCTTTTGGGGTCAGAAAGAACAGGACATTCATACAATCCCTCCTTGTTCTTATTGTAGCATGTTTTGGGCGAAGTTTGGAAAATTTTTTGTAAACTCGCAAAAATCCCCGACAAGAGGTTTCTTGTCGGGGATTTTTTTGATTAGTCTTCCGTGCTCATCGGCTTGTAACGGCTGTACGAGACGACGATGCGGCGGTTGGGCTCGGTGCCGGTAGAGAACGTGGTGACGTCGGCATGGTCCTGCAGTGCTGCATGGATGACATGGCGCTCGTACGCGTTCATCGGCTCGAGGGTGATGTTGCGGCGGTACTTGACGACCTTACCCGCGACCTTTTCTGCAAGTCTCTGCAGGGACTGTTCGCGCTTGAGGCGGTAGTTTTCCGCGTCAACATTGATGCGGGCGCGCTTGGATGCGCCGCGGTTGACCGAGTAGTTGGTCAGGTGCTGAATCGCGTCGAGGGTTTCGCCGCGGCGGCCGATGAGGATGCCGAGGTTGTCGCCCACGAGGTCGACGCAGTAACCTTCCTCGCCGTTTTTCCAGGCATGGGGTACAGCATCAGAACCCATGTGCTCGAGCAGGCCCTTGATGAACTGCTCAATGCGCTCTTCCATCGAACCTTCAGCGGCAGGCGCGTAAACCTTCGGCTCGGCAGGAATTTCTTCCTTCGCAGGCTGGGGCTTGGGCTGTGCCTTGGGTTTCGGCTGGGGCTTCGGCTGCGGCTTGGGTGCAGCGGGCGCGGCAGGTGCAACGACCTTCGCAGGTTCAGCCGCAACAGCAGGTGCCGCGGGCTTCTTGGGCTTGCTTCTCGAAGCGGACGAGAGCGCGGGAGCGGGTTTCTCGTCGGGCACTTCATAGGTCACCTTGACCTTTGCAGGCGTAGAGCCGATGCCAAGGAAACCGTTCTTGGGATTGTCCAAAACTTCGACAGACACACTGTCACGGTCCATGCCGAGCTGCTCAAGCGCAGCGGCAATGGCCAGGTCAATGGTCTTGCCGGTGGACGTGATGAATTTTTCCATAGTTTACTCCTTGTTTTC
>JAZUCN010000250.1:0-1973 GCA_045639205.1 Oscillospiraceae bacterium
AACCTCACGGAAGTCATCAACGCCTGTATCTGTGTGCTCGATAACCCCGAGGCAGACCTGCCCGATTTGATGGAGCACATCAAGGGACCCGACTTCCCCACCAAGGGCATCATTATGGGCAGAAGCGGCATTCGCGCCGCATATTCGACAGGTCGCGGCAAGGTTACCGTCCGTGCCCGTACGGAATTTGAAGAATTCAACAAAGACCGCACGCGCATCATCGTCACCGAGCTTCCCTACCAGGTCAATAAGCGCATGCTCATTGCCAACATTGCCGAACAGGTGCGCGAAAAGCGCCTCGAGGGCATCTCTGACCTGCGCGATGAGACCGACCGCAACGGTATGCGCATCGTCATCGAGCTCAAGCGCGATGCCAATGCACAGGTCGTGCTCAATCGCCTGTTTGCCCAGACGCAGATGCAGACGACCTTCGGCGTGACGATGCTCGCGCTCGTCAACAACCAGACGCAGCCGCGCATCCTGTCTTTGCGCCATATCCTTGATGAATACATCGCTTTCCAGCGCGAGATTATCACCCGCCGCACGCAGCATGACCTGCGCAAGGCAGAAGAGCGCCAGCATGTCCTGCAGGGCCTTCTGATTGCTGTTGATAATATTGACGAGGTCATCCGCATCATCCGCAGTCGTTACGACGACGCGAAAGAGGCGCTGATGGAGCGCTTCTCGCTGTCGGAAATTCAGGCGCAGGTCGTGCTTGATATGCAGCTGAAGCGTCTGCAGGGTCTTGAGCGCGAGAAGATTGAAAACGAGTATCAGGAGCTCGAAAAGCGCATCGCGTACTACAAGGAATTGCTCTCGAGCGATGAAATGCTCTGCGGTGTGCTCAAAGAAGAGCTGATCGCCATCCGCGATAAGTTTGGCGACGAGCGCGTGACCGAAATTCAGGACGTTGAGGACGAAATCGACATTGAAGACCTCATCGAAGAGGAACAATGCGTCTTTACCATGTCGCATACGGGCTACATCAAGCGCGTGCCCGCCGCTACTTACCGCGCACAGAAGCGCGGCGGCAGAGGCATCACGGGTCAGAGCCTGAAGGAAGAGGACTTTGTCGAGACGATTTTCTCCGCTTCGACGCATGATTACATCCTCTTCTTTACCAATACGGGTAAAGTCCACCGCAAGAAGGGCTATCAGATTCCCGAAGCAGGACGCACCGCGCGCGGCACGAATATTGTCAACATCCTGCCGCTCGAACCGGGTGAAAAGGTCACCGCGGGCATCACGGTGCACGAATTTGATGAGGACAACCTGCTGTTTGTCACGAAGAACGGCACCGTCAAGCGCGTGGAACTGTCGGCGCTTCATACCGCGAGAAAGGCGGGCATCCGCGCCCTCAGCCTCGTCGACGATGACGAACTGATTGCGGTCATGAAGACCAATGGCGAAAACGACATCATCCTTGCCACGGCAGACGGCATGGCCATCTGCTTCCGCGAGACCGATGTGCGCGTCATGGGCAGAGATGCCGCAGGCGTGCGCGGTATTGCGCTGGCCGACGGCGACTATGTTGTCGGCGCAGGCATCGCGGGCGAAGGCAAGCAATTGCTCACTGTCACCGAACTCGGTTACGGCAAGCGCACGGAAATGGTCGAGTATATGCGCCTTGGCGAGGACGGCAAACGCAGTCCGCAGCTGCGTGGCGGTAAGGGTTTGAAGAACTATAACCTCACCGCAAAAACAGGCCGCGTGGCAGGTGTCGCCATCGTCAGCGATGACGATGATGTGATGCCCGTCGAGTCGGGCGGTGTGCTCATCCGCATGGCGGCTTCCGATATTAACGTCTACAAGCGCGATACGCAGGGCGTTATCCTCATGCGCATCGAAGAAGGCAACCGCGTCATCTCCGCCACCTGTGTTGCGCGCGAAGAGGACGAGGAAGAGTCTGCCGAAGAGATGACGGAAGCATAAGCCTATGAAAACGGTCACGATTTATACCGACGGCGCGTGCA
>JAZUCN010000251.1:0-2673 GCA_045639205.1 Oscillospiraceae bacterium
GTTGGCGATGCGACCCAAAAGCCTGTCGGTCTTTGCGGGTCTGGCATTATTGATGTGATTGCCGGGCTTTTCCGCACATCCATCATCTCCGCAAAGGGTCAGTTTGTCCGCGAGGGTGCGCGCATCGCGCGTGACGAGCACGGCATGGGCAGATACATTCTTGCCACTGCCGAGCAGAGCGCGACAGGCCGCGAAATTGCCATTACGGAAGTGGACATTGAATCGTTCATCCGCGCCAAGGGTGCGATTTTCTCGGCAATTCACACGATGCTCGAGTCGCTGGATATGGATGTTTCCGTTTTGGAGCATGTCTATGTCGCAGGCGGCATCGGCAGCGGCATCAACATGGAAAATGCTGTGCGCATCGGCATGCTGCCCGATATTGACCGCGATTTGTTCGAGTATGTGGGCAACACATCGCTTGCGGGCGCTTATGCCATGGCGGCATCGGATGCCGCGGATGAAAAGGTGCACGAACTGGCGGCGAATATGACCTATCTGGAACTTTCGACGTATCCCGGCTATATGGACAAGTTTGTTGCGGCTTGTTTCCTGCCGCACACCGATGGGTCGCTGTTCCCGTCGAGCGTACAGGAGTAAGACTATGGAAATCAAAAACAACAAGGAAGAAATTCCGTTTGAGCACTATGCCGCGCGGTTTCGTGTTTTGCATCCGCAGGAGGCGGCAGAGCGTTGCGGCGTGGAATTTGACGAAGAGAAAAGCGCATTTTGCGTGCGACTTCTTGGCGTAAACTACAGCATCAGTTGGCCCGAATATGCCATTGAGGCAGATGTTGACGATGCCTTTGCACTTGGCAATCTGCCGTGTCAGACCTTCCTGCTTCGATTCTTGCTCGAGGGCAAAAAAGCAGGCGAAGCACATGGCATGACGACCTTCCGCGAGATGCCGTGGGGCGAGATGTACATCGGTCCGTACACAGGCAGATGCCTCACACGCGCGGCGTTTACCTTTGGCATGAAGCTTGACGCATTTTGCGCCGCTTGCGAAAAAATGGGTGCGCAGAAAATTGCCCATGGCGATGCGGGTTACAGCTTTGTATTTTTAGATGGCTATACGATGCAGATTATGATTTGGGCGGGCGATGAAGAGTTCCCACCGTCAAGTCAGATTCTGTATTCGGATAATTTTGCAGACGGCTTCGCAGCCGAAGACCGCGTGGTAGCAGGCGATATTCTCATCTCTGCCATCCGCGCGAAAATGTAAGGAGTTTTATCATGGAATTTGTTTATAAAAATCTGCAGGCAGTTTATGAGCATCTGCCTGTCACGGAAGAACAGATTGACGCGCAGATTTTGCGTCTGCGCCAGCAGAATCAGCGCGTGGTCAACGTCATTGACCGCCCCGCGCAGAACGGTGACGAGGTCGTGCTTGACTATGCGGGCTTCGTTGGCGAGGAGCAGTTTGAAGGCGGCACGGCAGAAAGACAGACGCTGGTACTCGGCAGCGGGATGTTTATTCCCGGCTTTGAAGAACAGCTCATTGGCGCGAACATTGGCGATACACGCGATGTGACGGTACGCTTCCCCGATGATTATCGTGCAGAAAATCTTGCGGGCAAGGATGCGGTGTTCCATTGCAAGATCCACGAGATTCGTCAGAAAGAGGCCTATACGGACGATAACCAGTTTGCAAGAGAGGTCGGTCAATGTTCCGATTATGACGAACTTCGTGCGCGTGTAAAACAGAGCCTGCAGGCATATTACGATGACCGCGCCGAGATGGAGTTGCAGGACAGCCTCATGCGTCAGGCAGCTGCAACCTTGGATTTCAAGCCCACCGAGCAGGAACTGCACGAGGCAGTCGATGCACAGATTGGCATCATGCAGGCACAGCTTGCCCAGCGCGGACTTTCGCTCGAGGCATACTGCCAGTTTACGGGCGCGAGCATGGATTCTCTGCGCGAGGATGTTAAGAGTGAAGCGGAAAACAGCCTGCGCGTGCGCAAAGCTGCAGAGCGCATCGCAATTCTGGAAGGTCTTGCGGTGACCGATGCGGACCTTGCCGCAGAATATCAGTTTATCTGCCAGCAGAACGGCATTGACATGCAGCAGCTGCAGGCGTTCATGAACAAGGAAATGGAAGACGCGGCAAAACTCAACGCGCTCATGCGCAAGGCAATTGCCTTTGTGCGTGCCCACGCAAAGATCACCCACCGCGAAGCGGTGCCCAACAAACCTGCTGAATAAGAAAAAACACGCCTTTTTCTTGGAAAAAGGCGTGTTTTTTTGGAAATTGGATTGACGAAAGCGGGCAATGGTGGTAAACTGAAAACGTTCCGATAAGAAATTATCGAATGGCGCTGGGAGTTGCTGATGATTGGATGCACGGCGCCGGAACTATTACGTTTCTCAGGGGGAGTGAAGGCCCTGAGATGACAAGGAGGATTACCCTATGGCAATCGAATTCAAAGACGGCAAGTATGTCGCACCCGACGGAAGAGTAACACTCGACCCGACGATCTACAAGGACTGGCAGATCGCAGAAGAAGCGGAAAAGACGCTTCCTTCCGTGGATTATTTCCGCGAGAAGCTCGGCCTGCTGCCCGAAGAGATCATCCCCTATGGCAAGACCCCGAAGATTGACTTCATCAAAGTCATGAACCGCCTGAAGGACAAGCCCGACGGCAAGTTCATCGAGGTCACCGCTATCAC